>JAQIBO010000344.1 GCA_027859055.1 Spirochaeta sp. | reverse complement strand
CCCTGGCAGACGATCGGATTGCCGATCGCGCGTTCGCCGGCGGGCACGAAACCGGGTCGTGGTGGCAGCGTTCAGTCGCCTTACCGCTTCCGGTCATCGCCGCCGCATCGGCTCTGTTCCTGGTCATGGCCGTCGGACTTGTCCTCAACCCCGGTGTGTTGTCCAACCAGTACCGGACCGTCTCCGATCTCGGGAGTAACGCGCCGGTCAACGTGCAGGTGCAGATGAACGGAAGCGAAAGCGATATGCTATTGCGCTGGCTGGAAGAGCAGAACCAGGTTGGAAATGTGACGATTCAGCTTCCCGAAAGTGCAGAGTTCCAGCTGCGGGGCAAGCCGGTCCTGATGCGTCCCGAATCGCCTGACGACGGCACGGATGAAGAGTTTGAGATCGTACCGATGGAGGTATCCACTGAATGATGATCCCCGGCGGGCCGAAACGTCATACGATCAGGTGGGCGCTTCTCGTTGCCTTGACCGCCGGGATGGTGGTTGCTCCGGTTGGCGGACAGGATCACGGTCCCGAAGTTGAGGATGCTCTGAACGAGCTCCTCGCCGGGGCGCTGACGGTCCATATCAACGCGCGGATCGTCGATGAGGACCAGAACGAAGAGGTCTGGAATATGGACCTTACCCGGGTGACGATCAGTGGCCGGGCGGTTACGGTTCATCTCGATGGACGGAATATCATCGTTCACGCCGAGTTTACACCGTACTGGGAAAGCGAAAATGAGCTCCTGCTTGTCGCGCAGGGGCAGACTTGGATCGAAACCGGCAAACCCGGTGAAGATCCGGAATATCGAACATCGTTTACGACACTGCCGATCCGCCTGGGAGAGCCGATTCTGTTTCTTCCGCTCGGTTCCGGGCAACTTCCGGTTGACACACAACGCTTTGGGCGTCTCAATATCGAACTTGAGATCAACGTGGAGCGGTACCAGTCCTGACACAGACAAAACATTCTCCGATCATCCCGATTCTGATCACGTCCATCGTGCTCGTTCTCGCTGTCGTGGCGTTATGGTCCGCGCGGCGGGACCCCGTTATTGAGGATATTGAACCGGTGACCGTCGATCCCGGTAATGCCGTCACGGTGGTGGGGAGACATTTCGCCGATTCCGGTCGTCTCGAAATTGACGGTATCGCGATCCCTCAGGAGCACATCCGGCGCTGGACGGATTCGATGGTCATCTTCTCTCTTGACGAACGAGCCCGGAGCGGGCTTCTTCGCGTTCAGACGGCGTTCGGGAGCAGTAATGCGGTGTTCATAACCAATACATCAGACATTCCCGATCCTGTAGATATCCCGCCGCTCACGATCGACGATCTGCAACCGGGAAGTGCAGCGGTCGGGACAGTCGTTCGCGTCGTTGGTCAGGGATTCGGGCCCCGTACGGGAGTGTCCCGGCTGACGCTTCGTGGAAACGGTGAGCAGCATATTCTCCGCGGGGGAGATCGATGGATCGTCCGGTGGACCGATGAACGGATCGATCTTGTGCTTCCTCCCGGTATTGGCCCCGGTTCGTACGCGCTGGAAATAGACGCCGTGCCGACGGGGAGAACACTTGATGTGGTTTCTCCTGCCGGACGGAGCGAGCTTGGACAGATACAGCGATATACGGTTCGGCAGGAACTGTTTGCCGCGGGAATAAGCGGTGACGCCCGCGCCGTTTTCCCGCTTCCGATGGGGTTGCCGGTGCAGGAGCGTGCGCAGCTGTTGCGAGAGACGGCGCAAGCTGAACCGAATCCGGCCGACGATGCGGTGTTGTACCGTTTCTTTCCGATTGCCGATGTTCAGGGGACGGAGAACAGCCAGGCACCGGTGGATCCCCAGACTCTGGATCCTGACGAGCCTGTTACCGAGGAGGGTACGGAACCGGTTCTGCTTGATCGAATCGTGCGTGTTGATCTTTCCGCTCGCCGAACCGTTCGGTTCCAGGTGTCCGATGAGATCGATTCCCGGCAGCTTCTTGAGCCGGTGTTCCGGGAAGGATTCCAGGATCTGCTGGTGCAGACCGACCTCGATGACGAAACCGTCGCCGACCTCACCGCGCTCCGACAGACATCGATAGATCTGTCCGATGATGTGGTATCCATCGCACGGGGAATACACGACGCCGTTGTTGATCGGTTCGAACCTGATGAGGGCGGGGCGGCTGACGCGGCCACGGCGCTTATTGAAGGAGTCGCCGCTCCGAGTGTCTACGCCGACGTGGCTGCAGCGCTTGCCCGCACAGCGGGACTTCCAGCCCGGCGCCATTACGGCGTGTTGATCACCGACGGCGGTCAGTCCATTCCCCACCGATGGGTGGAGTTCTTCATCCCCCAGGTCGGCTGGTTACCGGCGGATCCGGCACTCTCCGACGGCGCGTACGGTAACGCGGTGCGATCGGTGACGGCGTTTTACCGGGAGGGAGAGGAATCAGAGACCGACAACTCCGACGGTACGCCTCCGGTTGCATTTGGTGCTCTTGATAATCGACGAATCACCCTGACTATCGACGGTTTGCCGGATGTGTACGCGTACCCGGGAGGCGGCCGGATCTCGCCGCCGCGGTCGTACGCGCCGGGACGGCTCCACGTGGAGTTTCCAACCGTATCCGTGCCCGCCGGAACCAGTACACGCTGGGAAGTTCCCGTTCTTTCGCCGCAGTTTAATTGACACCCCCATACCTTTGGCCTATGCTCGGAATATATGAGTGCGTTGCAGCAGACTGATCCAGACCTGTATAACGTCGTCAAAAAAGAAGAGCGGCGGCAGACCGAGAAGCTGGAGCTTATCGCCAGCGAAAACTTCACCAGCGATGCCGTCCTCGAGGCGACCGGCACCGTTCTGACGAACAAATATGCAGAAGGGTATCCCGGAAAGCGGTATTATGGTGGCTGCGAGCACGTTGACGAGGCGGAAAACCTCGCACGTGACCGCGCCTGCACGCTGTTTGGAGCGGAACATGCAAATGTTCAGCCCCATTCGGGAAGCCAGGCTAACATGGCCGTGTATCTCACCCTGCTGAAACCGGGGGACACGATACTGGGTATGGATCTTGCCCACGGCGGTCACCTTACCCACGGATCGCCGTTCAACATCTCCGGGAAACTGTACAATATCGTCGGTTACGGAGTGGACCGGGATACCGAACGGATCAACTACGACGAAGTGGCGCGCCTCGCGCGGGAGCACAGTCCGCGGCGTATCATCGCCGGCGCCTCGGCGTATCCCCGGACGATCGACTTTGCGCGCTTTCGCGAGATTGCCGACGAGGTCGGGGCGTTCTTTATGACCGATATGGCCCATATCGCCGGGTTGGTAGCCAGTGGTGATCACCCGTCTCCGATTCCCTACGCCCATTTCACCACCACCACCACGCACAAGACGCTGCGTGGCCCGAGAGGCGGGCTGGTCTTGATCGGAAACGATACGGAAAATACGATCGGCGCGGTTGCACCGAAATCAGGGCGGACCAAGCGGTGGTCGGAGTTGCTTGACTCGGCGGTGATGCCCGGGATTCAGGGAGGGCCGCTGATGCACGTGGTGGCGGCAAAGGCGGTGGCGTTTCATGAAGCGCTGCAGGAACCGTTCCGGCTGTATCAGAAGCAGATCGTCCGCAACGCCCACGCCTTGGCCGAGCATCTGACGGCGGGTGGTCTGCGCCTTACGTCCGGCGGGACCGACAACCATCTTATGCTGGTGGATCTCACCGCGGTTGGCATCTCCGGAAAAGAGGCGGAAACTGTTCTCGATCGCGCCAACATCACATGTAATAAGAACGGGATTCCCTTTGACTCGCGAAGCCCCCTGGTCACCTCGGGTATTCGCCTGGGCACCCCGGCGCTGACAACGCGCGGAATGGATGAGGGAGATATGGCTTTTGTCGCCGACGCGATCCTGGAGGTACTCCGGAACGCCGAGGATGAAACACGGATCGGGGCTGTACGGGACAGGGTGAGAGAGTTTTGTGGAAAATTTCCGCTTAATGCCTCAAATTGACAAGCCTCGGAGCCAAACCTATACTGACACAGTAGGATAGTTCTGAGATGTCGACAGCCCTTCACCTGACAATAGTAAACTTCACGAAAGACGCGTACATCGTTGTTGAAGGCAAGCAGAACGCCGACAACTTCTACATCATCCGTAGCGGCAAGGTGCGCATCAGCAAGGAAGTTGAGGTTGTCCAGGAAGAGGGCGGCAACGTTCTCGGTCCGGGAGATTTTTTCGGTGTTGTTGCCACCATGTCCCAGCACAGTCACATTGAAACCGCTCAGGCGTTGAGTGACTGTTCGCTCATCTCGGTGAACAAAGACAAATTCGGCGACCTCATCGTCAAGAATACCCCGGTAGCAATGAAGATCATCGAGGGATTCTCCCGGCGGATGCGGTATCTCGATGCGGCGCTTGCGCGGTTGACTCTGCAACAGAGCCAGGAGCCGGAGCTTGAGCATCTGTTCTACGTCGGTGAGTTCTACGCAAAGCAGAGCCAGTACAACCAGGCTCATTACGCCTACCATCAGTACGTCAATTTGTGCCCCAACGGCCCCAACATCACCAAGGCGAGAGAGCGTTTGGAAAAGATCGCGGCGTACTCCAAGGCGGTCTACCTGGATGGAAGCGAGACGGAGTTCAACCGCACCTATCCGAAGAACACGATGATTTTTTCGGAAGTGATGCCCGGCGCAGAGCTGTACATCATCCAGAAAGGCTCGGTGAAGATCACCAAAGTGGTGAACGACACGGAGGTCCTTCTGGCGGTGCTCAAGCCGGGAGACATTTTCGGCGAGATGTCGCTGATCGAGGATAAACCGCGGTCGGCATCGGCGATCGCCTACGAGGATACGCAACTCCTGGCGGTCAATAGAGAGAACTTCGCCCGCATGGTCTCCTCGCAGCCGCAAATTATTACGCGGCTTACCCAGTTGCTGGCGGAACGGATCTGGTTTATCTACAAACAGCTTGCCAACACGCTCTTGTCCAATAGTCTCGGACGGCTGTACGACGCGTTGCTGATTCAGCTGGAACGCAACCGGGTACCGATCCGCAACGGCGAATCGTACACGTTCGACTTTGGCACGAAAGAACTGATCAATATGGTCGGTATGCCGATGGCGGAGGGCAAACAGGCGTTGCGGGAGCTTCTGAAAAACAACCGGGTCAAGGCGCTGGATAACAAGATCCACGTCACCGATATCTCCGAGATCGACAAGCAGGCGAAGTACTACCGCAAGATGCAAAAGATTGAGCGTTCGCGGCAGTTGAAAAAACAGTCACTCTGACGCAGGCGTTTCCAATGCGGCACAGATCTATTCTCAACGATTCCTTACTTCTTATTACCGCGGCTATCTGGGGCCTGGCGTTTGTGGCGCAACGCGTCGGGATGGACCACATCGGTCCGTTCACCTTTAACGGAATCCGGTTCATGCTTGGTGCGATCGCACTGGTACCGGTGGCGCTCCGCTTTTCCCCGTTGCCGGTCCACCGGATCGGCGTGACGATCCGTGGCGGGGGCCTGGCGGGACTTGCCCTGTTTGCTGCGGCGAGTCTGCAGCAGGTCGGCCTCGTGTACACCACCGCCGGAAACGCGGGTTTTATCACCGGCCTGTACGTTGTCCTCGTTCCGATCATAGGAATCGGACGTCGCCAGCGGATCGGGAGCGCCCGGTGGATCGCCGTCGGACTGGCGGTGATCGGGTTATACCTTTTGAGCGTGTCCCGGGAGTTTCAGATTAACCCCGGTGACATATTCGTGATCGCCAGTGCATTTTTCTTTGCGGTCCACGTGCAACTGATCGACCATTTGGCACCAAGACACTCGGCGCTGTGGTTGTCGCTGGTGCAGTACGTTGCAGTTGGACTACTCAGTCTGGTGGTGGGAGCCCTCTTTGAGACGTGGGAGCCCGCGGCGTTGCGGGCGGCACTTCCGGCGGTTCTCTACGGCGGACTCGGTTCAATTTCAATTGCCTACACGCTGCAGGTGATCGCGCAACGCAATGCGGAGCCGAGTCACGCGGCGATCATCCTCAGTCTGGAAGGGAGCTTTGCCGCTCTCGGAGGCTGGTTGTTGCTTGGTGAAGTCCTGTCGGGCCGTGGTCTTCTGGGGTGCGCGCTCCTGCTGGCGGGCATGCTGGTTTCGCAGTTGGCGGGAATTCGCCGCCAGAATGCCCTTCCGGTGACCGCCGCGCCGGGGACGGTGGAACCCTCCGCTGAGATGGTTGCATCGGTTCACGAAGGCCCACGCGACGGGGAGACGCGACGATAAATGGATGCACAGACACGCACCGCAGCACAACGCCGGTTTCGGCTGTTCTGGGTTCTGAATGCCGTTCCGGTCGCGTTTTTACTTGATGACATTCTGGTCCTGTACGGAATTCGAAACGGCATGCCCGAGCCTGCGCTCGCGGCGCTGGTCTCATTTGTCCCGCTGACGATGCCGTTCATGCTCCTCGGGCGCGTGTTTACCGCTCGGTGGGGCCTGTCCGGCGGCTGGGTGCGGGCGTACCTGATCCGTTACAGCGCTGTTCTCGTCCTCGTCGCCGCCCCGTTCTTTTCCTCACCGGCGGTACGGACGGGGATCATCCTTGCCGGCGCGTTTGTGTTTGCGATGTTCCGCGCAGTCGGTGTGATCAATATGCACCCCCTCAACGGCGAAATCACCACCGATTCGGATCGCGGCGATTACCTGCACACCAACTTTGCCCTCTTCAACGCGACCTACGTCGTGGCGGTGCTGGCAACAATTCTGGCGACGCGGACATTTGATTCAACGTGGATCTACCAGGGCATGGTTACCCTGGGTGTTGTCGTTGGGGTGGGGGGGTGGGGGCGTGTGGGGGAGGAGCTCCCCGCGGGCGCTGTCGGGGGTTGGGGTGAGGG
>JAQIBO010000021.1 GCA_027859055.1 Spirochaeta sp. | reverse complement strand
CGAATCGTTGCTGCCGCTGAACGATCATACTGGATGTAGAGCTCCACCGCTCTCATTCTGTCTTCATAAGAATACAAGGACTACCTCCTAAAATAGTCCAAGTTTTTGTCCGCACCCCCAAAACGTCGGAGAAAACGTCGGTGAAAACGTCGGTGAAAATGTCAGGTAAGGCGTCAGGTAAGCTGTCAGGTAACACCCCGTTGTCACCACGAACGCATTGCGCGAATGGACGCAAACTCGGCCACTCGGAGGTCCTCTCATGAGAAACGAGGCGGAGACCCGCGCCGATCTCATCGACCCGGCGATCACATCCGCGGGATGGGGCGAAGTCCCGAAGAGCCGGGTGGGCCGGGAGTACCAGGTGACGCCGGGGCGCATCCGCGGGGCGGGGATGCGCGAGCGCGCCGGGATCGCCGACTACGTCCTGGTCTACCGGGACCACACCCTGGCGGTGGTGGAAGCCAAGGCGGAGGACAAGGCGGTGACCGAGGGGCTGGCGCAGGCCAAGCGCTACGCCGCCAAGCTTCACGCCCGCTTTGCCTACAGCACCAACGGTCACGGGATCTACCGCGCCGACCTGACGACGGGGACGGAGGGCCCGGTCGAACGCTACGGCACGCCCGACGAGCTGTGGGACGCCTGTTTCCTCCCGATCCGGGCCGACGCCGGCGCTGCAGCGGCTGACGCATGGCAGAAGCGCTTCGGTTCGATCCCCTTTGAAAACCGGGGAGGATTCTGGCAGCCCCGCTATTACCAGTACAACGCGGTCAACCGCACGCTGGAGCACATCGCCCGGGGGAACAGCCGAATTCTCTTGACCCTCGCGACGGGGACGGGGAAGACGGCGATCGCTTTTCAAATCGTGTGGAAGCTCTACCACAGCCGCTGGACGGTGGCGGAGTGGCGGGGCACCGGCGGCTCCACCCCGCGCCATCCACGGGTGCTCTTCCTGGCGGACCGCAACATCCTCGCCAACCAGGCGTTTAACGCGTTTGCCGCCTTTCCGGAGGATGCGCTGGTGCGAATTGATCCGGGGGAGATCCGCAAGAAGGGGCGGGTACCCAAGAACGGGAGCGTCTTCTTTACGATCTTTCAGACGTTCATGACCGGGAGTGACGACGAGGGAAATCCGCAGCCGTACTTTGGCGCGTACCCGCCGGACTTTTTTGATCTGGTCATTATCGATGAGTGCCACCGGGGAGGCGCCAACGACGAGAGCACCTGGCGGGGTATCCTGGAGTACTTTGCTCCGGCGGTGCAGATCGGCCTCACCGCCACGCCCAAGCGCTCGGGCAATGTGGACACCTACCGGTACTTTGGCGAGCCGGTGTACACCTACTCCCTCAAAGAGGGGGATCGCCTGCTCAAGGTGTTCCAGGACAACGAGAAGACGATCCCGACGATTCTTACCACCTCGCGCAAGCTTTCTACCGGCGTCGACGCGCGCAATGTGCGCAATATCGTGCTCCTGCGACCGGTGAAATCGATGATCGAGTTTAAACAGATCGTCGGGCGGGGGACGCGGCTCTACGACGACAAGGACTTCTTTACGATCTACGACTTTGTGAAAGCCTACGAGCACTTCCTGGACCCCGAGTGGGACGGCGAACCGCTGGAGAAGACGCGGACGAAGCGCAGCGGCGGCGATGACGGTGGTGACGAGGTGCACGAAGACCCCGAGGACGAAGGGGGGACGGAGCCGGGCCACGACCCGCCGCCGCCGACACCGCGACCACAACGCATCCGGATCAAACTCGCCGACGGCAAGGAGCGGAAGATCCAGCACATGGTGCAGACCAGCTTCTGGGACCCCTCAGGGCGGCCGCTGTCATCGAAGGAGTTTATTGAGCGCCTCTACGGCGATATCCCCGACCTCTTTCGCGACGAGGAGCAGCTTCGGGAGATCTGGAGCACTCCCGATACGCGCCAACGCCTGCTGGACGGCCTCGCCGACAAGGGCTACACCCGGGATCACCTGGACGAGCTGGCGCGGATCGTCGGTGCCGAGGACAGCGACGTCTACGACGTGCTCGCCTATATCGCCTGGGCCACCGCGACGATGAGCCGGGACGAACGGGTGCACACGCACCGGCAGGATATCTTCCGGCACTACGACGACCGGCAGCGGGAGTTTATCGAGTTTGTCCTGGACCATTACGTGCAGGGCGGTATCGACGAGCTTGCCCGGGAGCGCTTACCGCAGCTGCTTCAGCTCAAGTACGGAGGAACCTACGACGCGGTGGACGTGTTTGGGGACCTCCAGTCGGTGCGGGAGGTGTTTGTGGGATTTCAGCGGTATCTGTATACGGGTGCCGACAGCGCGTAACGGTGACACCCGCGAGCTACTCCTCTCATCCGCACGTCATCCATCAGTGCCACCACTCCCAGTCGGTAAGCCGGTCGAGGCGAAGCGCTTCACGCCGGCCGATCACGTCATCGAAGAACGCGGGGAGGTGACCCACCTTGATGAGCTGCTCTGGAAACGACGGCACATCGTGGAACGCACCGGGGAAAGGTAGGATCGACCCGTCCGGCCAGAGGAGTTGGGCCGGGTCGATCGGGATGCGGTGCTCAACCGTCCCACCGTCGGGGTCGAGTGCGTCGAGGAATATGGCGAGGTGACCGCCCTCGGTCCCGGCGTTCCCCGGAGTGCAGGATGGCGATTGTCAGACGAGCTCGAGGAACGGCTCTTCCAGTGGTCGGTTGACTGTACCGTGATCGATGACGACAGCGACCGCGAACTGGTGGCCCATGTCGGGCGGGTCGGGATTTTCCTCTATGATGCAGTCAGGCGATGAGGAAATCACCGATTTACCGACGTCGGCTATTGCACGCTTTTCGGCGAACATTGAACACGGCGAGCTTTCGATATACTATGATAAGCGGAGAAGGAGGTGTTGGTGCCAACAATACTGTTCCTGAAAGGGTGGCGGTTCTTCTTCTACACCAATGAGGGGAATGAACCTCCTCACATACACGTGGCGAAGGCAGATGCTGAAGGTAAGTTCTGGCTGGACTCCGAGTGTTACGACGTGCCTGCGGCATTTGCGCACAACATTTCCCCTGCGGACCTTCGGTTCATTCGAAGAACTTTGTTGGACCATTTTGATGAATTCCTGGAAAGCTGGAAGGACGTTCAAGGAGAATAGCGCCATGATCGAAACGAAACATCGGGTTACGATCGTGTCCGCCGACGAAGACCGACTGACTCTGGAAATTGATGGGGAAGTGGTATCCGCTGGTTGGGGTGAACTTTCAGTCAGACTCGCGGAGGCTCCGGCGGTCGCTCGCCAGTCGATCGTGATCAGCCCCGCCGGCTATGGACTACACTGGCCGTTGGTCGACGAAGATCTATCGATAGACGGTATTCTCAGAGACTTCGGACCGTAGGACTGCCATCCTGCTTTTGTGTTGAGAACGTAGTCTTCTTTCATACGGGAGCACGATCGAGTCGAGGTGCTACAACGCCGTCTGAACCAGCTCTTCATAGAGTGACCGCCAGCCGACGACGCGAGTTCCGTTTCGAGTGTACGATTCGTCTCCGGCGAGTCCTCCCGTGCAAGGTTCTTCCAGTACGTCAGTCCCGCAAACGCGTCACTGCGAACGGTTTTCCCCGACGTGATCTCGATACCGGCCTGCTTCATTCCCGACTCAAGAATGATATCGATCTCTTTGAGATGGTTGTCCCGCCAGAAATACAGTCCAAATCGCTCTCCAACGGAGAAGTTGCTTTTCACCAGCTCGGAGACCACAAACGTCTCAAACAACGCTCCTTTGAGAAAGTGGTAATTGATCTGTTCCTTTTCCCGGATGCCCAGCAGGCTGCAGACGAGTCCCGTATCGTCCCGTGGGCGACACCGCACAGGTCGGCGACGGCTGACAGATTCAGTTCCCGCCCCGTTCGGCCCGCCAGAACGCGCATGAATCTGAGGAAATCATCCAGCTTTGTGATTTGTGTAATCTGCCGGATGTTCTTCTCGATGTACGTAGCCACGTAGTTGCGGTAAAACGTTCCCGGCCGAATGCTCTGATCGTAGATGCGCGGATAGCTTGGAACGTGCCTGGACGGGATTGGCGTTGTGATCGATTTCTCGCAATAATGGCCGGCGATGAAAAAGAAGAAGCGAAAAACTTCATCCCGCTTGCCCCGCTCCGTGGCGGAACGCCATATTCGGCCTATCGCGGCGGTTATATTGGACGAATCGTCCGACGTGGAATTGGTTGAGGAAGCGTACCACGATCTCCTTCGCATGGAAGGCCGCTACGTTTTGCCGGCGGAATACTACTCATCCCGCATGGTAGCTGCGTCGACACTGAACAAAGATCCCGCGGAAATACTGGAAATCGCCGAAAACGGTATTGAACACTATCCGAACGATGTATTTCTCCGGTTCAACTTGGGCGCAGCGTATTTCCAATATGGGTATCCTCTTCTGGCGTATCGTGAACTTGAGCTGGCGAAAAACAGGCACACCCGGAAAGATGCCGAATACCTCCAGATAGAGCAGATAGATGAACTCATTGAGGATATCGAGTCGGAAGCCCCGAAAGCGTTATCGACGGCGCACCTCCAGTGGCCCGCCGACAAGGAGATTGCCGCTGACGGGGAACAGGTGCGGCGTCTGCTGGAACTGGGGAGCATGGAAGAGTGTGTCGAACGTGCGCTGGATACACTGAAGCGCCGTCCCGACCAGAACCACGTTCGGAACAACCTGGCCCGGGCGCTCTGGGAGTTGGGACGGATTCACGACGCCGTTCTGCAGCAGGAAGAATCGCTGCAGAGGGACCCCGACAGGTTTTCCGGCCTGGCCAATCTGGTTCGCTTCTGTACTATTACCAATCGAAATGACCAGGCCCGGAAATGGGCCGACCATGCTCTGAGTCTTGATCCTCCGGAGGGCCCGGAATTCTTCCCGCTGGTGGAGATCCTGGCCTTCATGGACGAAGGCTCAGAGCTCCGGACTCTGGCGGAAGAGCGTCAAGACACCGTTAAGAAGTGGCCGGTCGGACCCCGGGGCACGGCGGCATTGCTGATCGGCGCCGCGTACGCCCGTGCCGACCGAATGCAGGAGGCGCGGCGATGGTGGAACACGGCACGGAGCGCCGGACTTGTTCAGGAGGCACAGCTCCGGTTGGATGAACTGGATCGACCGGCGAATGACAGAAACGCTCCGTGGTACTTCTCAACTCCCGGTTTGTTACCACGAGAGATATCCGGAATGCTCTCGGATACGGAGATTCCTGAAGAACCCGAGGACTTGGTTGAGTGGGTACGCCCCACTGCTGATGCGTTTCCCGATTTTACGGGGTTTGGTTCCTATCTTCTCCGGCACGGTGACGACGTCGGTCGGCTGATCAGCCTCGCGCTTTTGGAGATCACAGATGATAGTGAGATGGCGCGGGAAGCGACGGAACTCATCCGCAACAACGGCGTCCGGAAAGACCGCCGGGCCCAGGCGTTTCAGGCGTTAGAGTCGTATGGTCCGGTAGAGGTGCCGGAACTCGATGACACCCTACACGTGCAGGGATATCGGATATCGTTTGAACCGACATCCTCATTACCCGAATCGGTTCAGGATCTGCATACAACTGCCCACGAACACCTCGCAGACGACGAACCGGACCAGGCGGAACCGCTCCTCCTTCAAGCGCTGGACATCCACGATGACCCGTCGATTCGTCAGAATCTTGCGGTGGCATACC
>JAQIBO010000186.1 GCA_027859055.1 Spirochaeta sp. | reverse complement strand
ATGGTCATGGCTGTTTGAGACTAACCGTATTTGTTTCCAATCGGCTCGCCGTTCGTGTTGCCCGCGACGAAGACGAGATTCGCTACGTTCCCAGCGTCGGTGGCCTGGCCACCGGCCTCAGTTCCGTTGCCTCCGACGACGGCGAAGAGACGCTTTGGGTCGGCTGGAGCGGCATTCCTGAAGATGAACTGGCGCCGGCGGAGCAGAGTTCGATCCGTGAAACGCTCCGCAACGAGCACGGGGCGATCGCCGTCCCGATCTCCTCCGCCGAGCTCGAGCTGTTTTATGCCGGCTTTTGTAACGACACGATCTGGCCCCTGTTCCATTATTTTCCCACCTACACCGAGTACAACCGCGAAACGTGGGAGTCGTACCGGGAGATTAACCAACGTTTTTTTGACGTGCTTGCCCCCGAAATACGCCCGGGAGCGCGGGTGTGGGTGCATGACTACCAGCTCATGCTGTTACCGGGGCTGATCAAAGAGCGTTTTCCCGATGTGGAAGTAGGGTTCTTCCTCCATATTCCCTTTCCCTCCTACGAGATATTTCGTCTTTTGCCGTGGCGGGAGGCGGTACTCGAGGGACTGCTCGGCGCGGACCTGATCGGGTTTCACACCTATGACTATGCGCGCCACTTTCTCTCAAGCGTGCGGCGCCTCCTTGGTCACGATCACTCGATGGGAGTGATCCAGACGGATAAACGGGCGGTCAAAGTCGACGTCTTCCCGATGGGAATCGACTGGGATCGCTTTGTGGACGCCGGGGATACCCCGGTCGTGCAGGAGATGCTTCAGTCAATTCGGGAACAGTACGCAGGACGGAAACTGGTTCTGTCTGTGGACCGCCTGGATTACAGCAAAGGTATACCCACCCGGATACGGGCGTTCGGACGCCTCCTTGAACGCCATCCGGAAATGATGGAAGTGGTCACGCTGTTTGTCGTTGTTTCCCCATCCCGGGAATCGGTTCCGCGTTATCTGGAGCTGAAACGCGAAGTGGACGAACTGGTCAGCGATATCAACGGTCGCTTCAGCCGACTGAACTGGATGCCGATTCACTACCAGTACCAGACCGCCAGCTTTGACGAGCTCAGCGCCCTGTACCGCCGGGCCGATCTCCTGCTGGTAACCCCGCTGCGGGACGGAATGAACCTCATTGCCAAGGAATACCTTGCCGCACGCACCGACAACCGCGGTGCCCTCATTATCAGTGAGACTGCGGGCGCGGCGCGGGAACTCAGTGAGGCGACTCAGGTCAATCCGAGCGATATCGATGGAATTGCCGATGCGATCCATGACAGCCTCACCGAGGACGAATCGGAGCAGGAAGCGCACATCGGCACGATGCGGGAACGGCTCAAACGGTTGACCGTGCAGTACTGGGCGACCGATTTTCTTGAAAAACTCGAGGACATGAAGACGTTGCAGGCGTCCTACGGCGCTCAGACGCTCAATAAGTCGCGACGCAGCGAAATTGTCGAGCGCTGGAATCGCGCCACCCGCCGGCTCCTGTTCCTCGACTACGACGGGACGCTCCAGCGCTTTTTTCGCAAACCGTCCCACGCCAAACCGGATGACGAGCTTTTGGAACTGCTCAGTACACTCGGACGCCAGAACGGTGTGCAACTGGTGATCTCCAGCGGCCGCGATCGCGACAATCTGCAGGAGTGGTTCGGCCATTACAGCTTTGGCCTGGGAGCCGGCCACGGCGCGTGGATTCGTGAGCCCGGACAACAGTGGGAGGCGGCAACGCTCAACACACCGGAATGGAAGGAGACGATCGCGCCGATTGTTGAACAGATGGTCGACCGGACGCCGGGTTCGGCAATGGAGCAGAAAGATTTCTCCCTGGCGTGGCACTACCGGAACTGCGAACCGGAGCTGGCAAACGTCCGCCTTGCGGAACTCCGAGAGACGTTAATCGGGCTCACCAGCAATCTGGACCTTTCCGTTCTCGATGGAAACCGCGTCCTTGAGGTGAAACCGACGCATATTCACAAGGGCCGTGTCGTGCACCATTTCGCCGGGCGGAGTGACGCCGATTTCGTGATGGCGATCGGGGACGACGCGACCGATGAGTACATGTTTCAGGCGATGCCGCAGCACGGAATCTCGATCAAGGTCGGGGTCGGCACAACCGCAGCACAGTACTCCATTGATGGAGTGCAGGATGTGCGGGCGTTCCTCAGGCAGCTTGTCGGG
>JAQIBO010000115.1 GCA_027859055.1 Spirochaeta sp. | reverse complement strand
GTTGTAACCCTCCCCGCCCGCGACACGTCAGGCGGAATGCGGTCCGGCGGAATGCGGTCCGGCGGGCCCCCGGCCTCAGTCCGGGATAATCCGTAGAGCCCGCTCTACTCGTCAAACTCCAGGAGCCCCGATCGCCCCAGGCGGCGGTAGAAACAGCGGGGACGGTGGGCGCCGGAATCGTCGGTCGTGTGGCACACGCCCCCACCTGCGGGAGTAACCAGATAGAGGAGCGCGTCCTGGTCGCAGTCGACGCGGATCTCATCCACCGCCAGGTAATCGCCACTCGTTTCCCCCTTCGTCCACAACGCGTTTCGGCTGGTGCTCCAGAACGTGGCGTACCCGGTGGACCGGGTTGTCTCAAACGCCTCGCGGTTGGTATACGCCACCATGAGGACCGCCCGGGAGTCCGCGTCCTGCACCACCACCGGAACGAGACCGCCGCGTTTGGTGAACTGCACCAGCGGTACTGTGCCCTCTTCGATGACGGAGGCGACCACGTTGTCGCCGCCGATGTCGGGCCGGTATTGCATGCCGTCGAAGTGAACGGTCTGCAGCAGGGTGTACGCCTGCCGTCGTGCCGTCGGGAGGTCCGCTCCCCAGGCGGTGGCGGCAAGGACGCGCCCGCCGGAGGTGCGCAGCGCGCGGGTATCCTCGGCGTCAGCGGCTGCCCCGGTGTCGCCAGTGTCTCCGGCCCCTCCGGTGACGCCGGCGAAAAAGAGGTGCGCCGCGGTGTGCAGCCCGCTGTGCTCCGGGATCGGTTCCCGGGTAACGGGAACATCTTTCGTATAAGGGCCGGGATATCCCGCCGATGCGGCGATCACGCTGCACGCCGCTCCGTCACGCACCGCGAAACCGGCGCGCGTCACGGACTCATGAAGCTGTCCCGATGCCAGACCCATCATCAGCTCCGCGAAATCGCCGCTGAGAAGCGGGAGAATACCCTGCGTCTCCGGATCGCCGAACCGGACGTTGAATTCCAGTGTCTGCGGCCCGTCCTCGTCGATCATAAGACCGATAAAGAGCACTCCCCGGAAGAGCCAGCCGGCGGATTTGATCCCCGCCACGGCGGGTTCAACGATCTCGCGCTCAATCCGTTGGTGCATCGCCGTGTCGATGTCGGGGTTCGGCGCGACAACCCCCATACCGCCGGTGTTCGGCCCGCTGTTCCCCTCGCCGATCGGCTTGTGATCCCGCGCGGTGGGCAACACCACGTGACCCGTCTCGTCGACGAGAACGATAATTGACGCTTCAAATCCGGTCAGCACCCGTTCGACAACAACCACGTCGCCGGCGGCACCGAACATACGGTCCCGCATGATCGATTCGATCGCCGCATCCGCCTCGCGGACACTGTCGCACACGGTGACGCCCTTCCCGGCGGCAAGACCGTCGGCTTTCACCACCACCGGCGCACCGAGTTCCCGAACCGCCGCGCGCGCCGCTTCCACGGACGGGCACACGCGATACTCCGCGGTGGGGATCCCGTGGCGAACCATAAACTCCTTGGCAAACGCCTTGCTCCCCTCAAGGCGTGCGGCGTCCCCGGAGGGCCCCACCACCGCGAGACCCTGCCCGCGCAACTCATCGGCGATCCCGTTGGCCAGCGGCTCCTCCGGGCCGACGATGACCAGATCGACGCCGTCATCGCGGAGCGTTTCCCCGGTGGGGAGGCGTTCATCCGTACGCACCTTCGGTTCCCCGTCCATGCCGGGATTCCCGGGAAAGACAACCACCGACGAGACCTGCTCACTCTGCGCCAGGCGCCACGCCAGGGCGTGTTCCCGCCCGCCGGAGCCGATTATTGCGATCTTCATGCGTGTCCGTCCTTCAGGTGCTTCCGCAGGGTGGCGAGATATTCCCGGTGGGTTGCCGCAACGCGTCGCGCCCGTGCGGCCGCCCGTCCGGTGTACAGGGCGGGATCCCGAAAAAAGGGTTCAGGATCAGCCCCGGTCAGGCGCCGATACGTTTCCGACACCGTCTGCCACAGGGCGGCGTCCCGTTTCACCACTTCCAGGACCGGCACGCCCTCCTCGTCGGCGGCGAGAGTCGCTTTTCGCACCTGTTCATGGGCGTCACCGCTCCCCGCGGCGGCAAGCAGGATGTACAGCGGTTCCGCCATCACCCGCCCGGCGCCGGCCTCCAGGTTACGGGCGATCCCCTCCCGGTCAACGCGCAGTCGTTCAAGGATCTGCCGCATCCGCTCCGTCGCCGCCACAAAACCGGCGATAAATTCCCCGACAAACCGGCCGGAGGCGGAGTTGCTCAGATCACGCTGGTGCTCGGAGATCTGATCCATGAACCACGTCATTGCCCGGGGACTGAACGCCTTCCAGAGGCTTTTTACGTGTTCCGCGTTCCAGGGGTTGCGTTTATGCGGCATCGTCGATGACCCGACCTGCCCCGCCGCAAAGTACTCCGAAAACTCGCCGATTTCGGAGCGCTGCAGGTGGCGCAGATCGTCGGCGAGGTTCGCGATCACCCCGAAGG
>JAQIBO010000476.1 GCA_027859055.1 Spirochaeta sp. | reverse complement strand
TCACCACATCGTCCCGCTCACCGAAGTGTTCCACCAGCGCCTCGCAACTGTTGCGCACCACGTTCTCGACGATCGAAACGATCTCGGCGGGGTAACTGACAACCTCTACCCGTTCATCGGGAATATCGATGGAGAAATGAACCACCCGTTTGAAGTCCAGGTTGGACTGAAAGACGTACAGGACCGATTTCAGCAGGCCGTTGATCTCGACGGAACGGACTTCGTTTGCCTGGGAGATTCGCGTCACCGCCAGGATTCGTTCGATTCGCTCGGACAGCCGCTGGACGTATCCCTCGTATTCGGTCGTCTGCCGCTCAGAGATCGGCTCTCCCCTGTTCATCCGCAACAGCTGCCCGAACATGGAGAAGAGGCCCAGATCGTTCTTGAAGTCGTGAACGATACCACTTACGTTGCGACCGAACTCGACAAACGGCTGGTTGTGGCGCGCACGCAACTCCAGGCGGCGCTTTTCCCGGGCGGTGCGTTGCAGCTCGTCCTCAAAGATCCAGTACACGAGCGGGATTATCGCCAGCGCGATCGCGAACTGACCGATCGTCTGGCGAAGTTGAAGCGAGTCGGTGAACACGACGAGGCCGATCCGGGTGGCGATCAACGTGCCGACGATCGCAACGAGCTTTGGGAGGAGCGCGGTCGCGAGAAAGCCGTATTTGTACGCCATCACGGCGGCGAGGACAAACATGAGATCGCCCCCGATTTCGCGGGGCGTGACGTAGATCGTTATTAACGCGCCGAAGACGATGATTGCAATGACCTGGATAAGCCGCGCCACCTGGGTTTCATGCACAGCCATGAGTACCAGGAACACCAGAAACGCGCCGCCATAGACGCCGAAGTTGAGAATCCGCCCGAGGTCGATCGTCTTTCCGTGTATCAGAATCGGAATAAGCGAGTGGAGCGTAAAAATGAGCATCACCACAGCAAAGACCAGTGAGATTTGGAAGAATCGCGAGCGAATATACGCCATAGTTGTACGTACAGGTTATGCGCTCCCATTCGTCCGGTCAAGTCATCGGAGTCCGGGGTTCTTTATGCTTTTCCTGAGTTTTGGTATCATCTATTACGAAGGCTATGGAAACAACAACAACGCGGACAACGTACACGGTTCACCACGTTCGCTGGCTTACCGACAGCGTATACGTTCTCAGATTTGACCGGGGAGATATCACCTTTGCGGCGGGACAGTACGTGAGTGTCGGTCCGACCGGTACGATCGATATGCGGGAGTATTCGGTATACTCCGCACCGGACGAGCCGTGGCTTGAGGTGCTTGTTAAAGTGGTCGACGGCGGATATGTCAGCCGGTTTCTCTCACAACTCACCCCGGGAGACCCCCTGAACGTCGACGGACCATTTGGATTTTTTACGATCGACCCTGACTGGCGCGAACACACCTACCGGTTTGTCGCCACCGGTACGGGGATCTCACCATTTCACGCAATCACCCGGGCGTATCCGGGAATCGATTTCCACCTGCTGCATGGAACGCGCCGGCAGAACGAACGATTCGAGCTGGAACACTACGATGCCCGGCGGGTAACGCGCTGTGTGTCCCGGGAACCCGGTGGTGACCTCCACGGACGGGTAACCGATGCACTCCGCGCCGAGCCGATCGACGCGGAAGCGCGGTACTATTTGTGCGGTAATTGCGATATGATTTACGAGGCGTTTGACATCCTGCAGGATGCCGGGGTTCCCCACGCCAACCTGTTTGCAGAGGTTTATTTTTAATGCGCTATCATCTCATACCGCTTGGCTGTCAGATGAATTTGTCCGACACCGAGCGGATCGTCACCGTCCTGGAAAAACTCGGGTATGAAGCTACCGAGCGGGAAGAAGAGGCGGATATTCTTGGAATTGTGGCGTGCTCGGTACGGCAGAAAGCGATCGACCGGGTGTACAGTAAGATACACAAATGGAACGAGTGGAAACACGGACGTAATCTGCTGACCTTTGTCTCCGGATGCATTCTGCCGAGCGACCGCGAAAAATTCCTTGAACGGTTTGATCTGGTGTTCACGATTAACGAACTCCCCGCTCTTCCGGAGATGATCCGGCACTACGGCGTTCCGACGCCGGCAGCGTTGACGGTGGTGGACGCGGAGCTCACCGCACCACCCGCTGGAGACAGGGAACCGGACGCGCGCCCAGTCCCGGCCGGGGCTCCGATGTTGACCCCGGCGGGTCCCCACGGGGTCACTGAGGATATCCGCTCCGGGTTCTGGCGCGTCAAGCCGACGTATACGTCGTCCTTTGAGGCGTACGTCCCGATTCAGAACGGATGCGACAAGTTCTGTACCTTTTGTGCGGTACCGTATACCCGGGGACGGGAGGTGTCACGCCCGTCTGCGGAGATCATCAACGAGGTGGAACGGCTGGTGAAATCCGGCTACCGCTCGATCACGCTGCTCGGGCAGAACGTGAACAGTTACGGTCTGGATCGCCGCAGTGACGAGATCGGTTTCAGTCAACTGTTGCATGAAATCGGAGAGCGAACCGCGGGATACCCGGTGTGGATCTACTTCACCTCGCCGCATCCGCGGGACATGACCGACGAGGTGCTGGAGGCGGTTGCCGCCCACGACACCCTGGCCAACCAGATCCACCTGCCGATCCAAAGCGGCGACGACAAGGTCCTCATTCGGATGAACCGGAATTACCGCGTCTCCGGGTACCGGGAGGTTGTTACCAGCATCCGGAAAATCCTGCCGGAGGCGACCCTTTTTACGGATATCATCGTTGGGTTCAGCGGGGAAACGGAACCGCAGTTTCAGAAAACCCTCGCCGCCATGGAGGAGTTCCGCTACGATATGGCGTTTATCGCGATGTATTCGCCTCGCCCCGGCGCTGCAAGCGCCCGCTGGGCCGACGATATCCCCCAGGATGAGAAGAAGCGCCGGCTCCGCGAGCTGACCGAGGTTCTTCAGACGACCGCGGGAGCGCGGAACGCGGCGCAGGTCGGGCGCGTTGTACCGGTTCTCGTTGAGGGACGGGACCGGCAGGGTTATCTTTCCGGCCGCACAGAAGGGCGCGTTCCGGTGCGTATCGAGGAGCCCGACGACGGAAACGACGTTCCCCCGGGGAGTTTCCTCGATGTGGAGATCACGTCAGCGCGCCCGTTGTCTCTTTACGGCGTACCTTCCGGGGCCCCGCTGTTGCCCACCGCCGCAGACGCGCCGGAGCAGACAGTCGCCTCTGTTTCGCGATGATACCGACGGGGATTTCGACCGAAATGCACGATTCCACGACACCCACCGTTGCGTTTGAGACGCTCGGCTGCAAACTGAACCAGTACGAGTCCGACTCGATCGCTACCGTCCTCCGTGACCGGGGCTATCGGATCGTCCCGTTTGACACTCCCGCCGACGCGTACATCGTCAACTCCTGTACGGTTACCAATAAGGCCGACCGGAAGAGCAGAAACACCGTCTACCGGGCACGCCGCGCCGGAGGCACCCCGGCGGTGGTCATTCTGACCGGGTGTTTCACCGAAAGCCGCGCCCGGGCGGGTGTGTCCGGTGACCGCATCGCCGACCCGACCCGTGGCGCAACGTACACCGTTGACAACGCCCACAAGAATACGATTCCCGACCTGATAGAGGCGCACCTCCGTGGCGAAATCCCCGACCAGGCGGCGCTTGCTCCCGATGTGTTCGGGTTTTCAACGCCGGGACAGATCTTTCACACCCGCACCAACATCAAGGTCCAGGACGGATGTGACAACTTCTGCACCTTTTGTATCATACCGTTTGTCCGTGGCCGGGCGACGAGCCGCCCACCGGATGACGTTCTTCGCGAGGCGCGCGAGGCGATCGCCGGCGGCAGCCACGAGCTGGTGCTTACCGGGGTGAATATGAGCCGCTACCGCTTTGGAGAGGAGGTGGACTTTACCGCTCTGGTGGAGCGAATTCTTTCCCTCCCGGGAGACTATCGGGTCCGAATTTCCTCACTGGAACCGGACCAGCTGACCGACCGCTTTGTCTCACTCTTTGCGCATCCCCGCATGGTGCCCCACCTGCACCTGTGCGCGCAAAGCGGCAGTGAACGAATTCTGCTGAAGATGCGGCGGATGTACACCGCGGAGGAGTTCCGCCGCGTCGTGCACTCGCTGCGCGCGGTGGACCCGCGGTTCAACATAACCACCGATATTATTGTGGGGTTTCCCGGCGAAACCGACGCCGACGTAGCCACGACCCTGGCGTTACTCACTGACCTCCAGATCGGCCACGTCCACACCTTCCCGTTTTCCCTGCGCAACGGGACGCGGGCGGAGCGCATGGACGGACAGATACCCGGGCCGGTGATCGCCGAGCGGGCGCGGGCGATTCGCAACCACAGTGAGCAAGAAAAACGGCGCTACCGCAGCGGGTTGATCGGAACGCGGGAACGCGTGTTGGTGGAGCGCCTTGACGAAACGCCGGGAGATGCAGTGATGGCGCGCGGTCTGGGAGCCTGTTACGTGCCGGTCCGCTTTCCCGCCAGCCCGGAGGTCGTCCACCCCAATACGTTCCACACCGTCGATATCGTCGGAATCGCCGACGGAAACGACCCGGATTTGATCGGTCAGCTCGTAACGAGCTCCTGAATCACCCCGGGCCGGTAGTTTCGGTCGGCGGCGCGGTGCAGGCGGTCATGCAGGCCCGGCGCCCGCGCCTCGGGAACGTCTTCCACAAGGATGCAATCCGCTCCGGCCGCTTCAGCCTCCGCAAAAAAACGGAATAACCCGGCGGTATACGTTCCGATCTCTCCCGCTCGCAGCGCCCTCGGCTCCCGGCAGACGGTTCGCGCTTCCTCCCACGCCGCGTCCCAATCCTGCGGCGGGACAACAACCACCGGCACCTCCGGATGGTAGTGGCGGTACCGCGTGCCCGGTGAATGACCGATTCGCGCGGCAGGCGCCGGGCGCCGGTGTGTATGAGCCGCAATATCATCAGCGGTGATCTGCCCCGGCCGGAGCACCGAAAAGACTCCGGGGGTACACACATCGACAACGGTCGACTCAATCCCGATCCGGCATTGCCCCCCGTCAAGGATCGCCGCCACCCGGCCGTCCATCTCGGTCAGCGCCATCTCGAACGTCGTCGGACTCGGACGACCGCTCCTATTGGCACTTGGCGCCGCTACCGGCCGCCCGGCGGCACGGATGATCTCCCGCGTCACCGAAAGCGCGGGAACGCGTACCGCCACCGTCTCGAGGCCACCGGTGACGATCCGGGGCACCCAGGCCGGTGCGGGGATCACAAGCGTCAGCGGTCCCGGCATGAGCGCCGTTATCAGTGTTTCAACGTCTTCAAGAGCTGCGGGGAGAAGGGACAAGACGGATACGGGATCCGCGTAGTGAACGATAAGGGGGTTGTCGGCGGGGCGTTCCTTGGCACGGAAGATCTCACCAACCGCCGCAGGGTCGTCCGCAGCGGCGGCGAGGCCGTATACCGTCTCGGTGGGAATGACAACGAGTTCACCTGCGGCGAGCAGCCGCCCCGCCGCGGCTCCCTCATATTCAGTCAGCCGACGGGTTCGAGAACGACTGGCGCCGTCGCCGTCGCCGCCCCGCGCTCTCACCGTCATACTTTCACGTAGACGACCCCGTCCTCGACCATGACTTCGTACGTCTTGACCGGGCGGGTCGCCGGAAGATCACGCACCGCACCGGTACGGATATCGAACCGGGATCCGTGTTTGGGACAGTACACGTCTTCCCCCATGATCATCCCTTCACTCAGTTCGGAGTACTCGTGGCTGCACGAGTTTTCCGTCGCGTAAATTCCGTCGTCCAGTTTGAACAGCGCCACTTCCTTGCGGCGATGAACGAATTTGCAGGTCCGCTGGAAATCGTCTTCCCCGCAGACTTCCCGCCATTTGGCCATATCTGTCGCCCGGGCCGTCTATTCGCCGATGCGGTCAGCGAGAATCAGGTGGATTTCATCAGAGACCGTCTCGGGATATTTGCCAAGAATCGCTTCGAAGTAGCCCTGCACCAGCAGGCGCTTGGCCTCATCCGGCGAGTAACCCCGCGTCTCGAGATAGTAAATCTGTCCGGCATCCAGCTTTCCGATCGTCGAGCCATGGCTGCAGCGCACCTCATCGGTGTTGATCTGCAGCGTCGGTATCGAGTCGGCCTGCGCATCGTCACCGAGGATCAGGTTGTTATTGGTCAGGTATGCGTCGGTATTGAGCGCATCGTGGTCCACACTGATCAGCCCCTGGTACACGCTGTGGGCCTCATCGGTAATTGCCCCCTTGTAAAGCGTCAGGCTGTGTGCCTTCGGGCTGACGTGCCGCTGAACCGTACGCAGGTCGATGTGCTGGTCCTCGTGGGGGAAATAGACCCCGCCGAGAAACGCGTCGGCGCCCTCACCGGCCATCACCGCGTCAAGGCGATACTTGCTGAACATGCCGCCAAACACCGCCGCGTACCCCCGGAACGTCGCGTCCCGGCCGATCGTGGCAACGCCGTTGGAGATAACACTGGAATCGATGTTCACGTTCTGCATGCCGAAGTACTCGATCTGGCCGGCGTTGCCGACAACCACATCGACGCCCTCGTTGATAAGGACCTCGCCTTCCTCGGCGCCGCGAACGCGGGAGACCACAGAAAAGCGTGCGCCCTCGTCGGCGATCGCGATGATCTGGGGAGAACGCAGGATATCGGTGCCCGCTTCGTCAAAGCTGAGCACAAACGGCTCTTTCAGCTCCACAAACCGCGGGACAAAGACGATCGCTCCGTGGGTAATTGTCGCGTAATGCCAGAGCGACAGCCGATTGTCGGCGTTTTCAACTCCCGCGAGGAGCGCGCTCCGCACCTGCTCTGCGAGATCGTCGGAAAGACCCGACGCAAGCGCCTCTTCCAGGGAGATGAGCTGCACGCCTTTTTCAGCGAGCCCCTCTGCGAGGGACCGGCGAACCAGGCTGGTACCGTTGAACTGCAGCGACCCGGACTGGCCGACGGGGTTTTCAACCTCCGCCCGCGGGCCCGGGACCACCTCAAAGGTGTAGGCGTCAAAATCGTAGGAGGAGACGTCGCTTCGGCGAAACTCTTCATCCTGGGCGGTGGGCCACTCCATGTCCCGAAACTGTTCCAGCGCGGCGCGGCGGACATCCGCCAGCCACGCAGGCTCGTTACGGGATTGTATAAACTGCTCGAGGCTTTCCACACTCGAGTCATGTATCGTCTGCTCACTCATCCGACGGAACCCTCCATTTCCAGCTCGATCAGCCGATTCAGCTCAACGGCGTACTCCATCGGGAGTTGCTTCACCAGGGGATCGAGAAATCCGTTGACGATCATCGTTGCCGCCTCTCCCTCACTCAGACCGCGGCTCATCAGGTAGAACAGCTGGTCATCGGAGATTTTACTTACCGTTGCCTCGTGTTCGATCGCCACATCGTCGGACTTGATATCCATATAGGGATAGGTGTTGGTCGTGCTTTCGCCGTCAATCAGGAGCGCGTCGCACTCAACCTTGCTGCGGGCGTTTACCACCCCCTCTTCCACCTTGATGTGTCCGCGATACGTCGCGGTGCCACCGTCTTTGCTGATCGACTTGGAGGTGATCTGGGAGCTCGTATTGTTCGCCGCGTGGACGATCTTTCCGCCGGAGTCCTGTTCCTGGTTCTTACCGGCAAAGGCGATCGAGAGAACCTCACCGTGGGCGCCTTCGCCCATCAGATAGACCGCGGGGTATTTCATCGTCCGCTTACTGCCGAGGTTGCCGTCCACCCATTCAACGGTGGCGTTCTTATTGGCTATCGCCCGCTTCGTGACGAGGTTGTACACGTCACCGGACCAGTTCTGAATCGTTGAATAGCGGACCCGGGCCCCCTCGAGGGCGATAATCTCCACCACCGCGCTGTGCAGGCTGTCCGTTGTGTACACCGGTGCGGTACATCCCTCGACGTAGTGTACGAAGCTTCCCTCGTCGGCGATGATCAGCGTTCGTTCGAACTGACCGAAACTCTCCGAGTTGATCCGGAAATACGCCTGCAGCGGCACATTCACCTGGACGCCCTTCGGTACGTAGACGAAGCTGCCACCGCTCCACACCGCGCTGTTGAGGGCGGCAAACTTGTTGTCGTTATACGGAATGACCGTGCCAAGGTACTTTTTCACGATCTCCGGGTGCTGTTCGATCGCCTGCTCCGGAGAGAGAAACAGGACGCCCTGTTTTTCAAGGTCTTCCTTGAGACTATGGTAGACCACCTCCGAATCGTACTGGGCACCAACACCGGCGAGGAACTTCTGTTCCGCTTCGGGAATACCGAGTCGGTCGTAGGTGTCCTTGATCTCAGAGGGCAGGTCGTCCCAGCTGCGCCCGCCGGCGGTTTCCGTCGGTTTCGCGTAGTAGTAAAGCTCCGAGAAGTCGATATCACTGAGATCCGCTCCCCAGGTGGGCATCGGTTTTGCATTGAAAGCCGCAAGAGACTTAAGCCGAAACTCGAGCATCCACTCCGGCTCGTTCTTTGCATTAGAGATCGCCCGGACAACGTCCTCGCTTAAGCCTTTTTGCGTTTTGAAGACCGATTTGTCCTCGTAGTGAAACCCGTATTTGTAATCTTCAATATCAACTTGCTGGCTGCTCATTTCGCTCCTCCTCCTGGATACCGTGCTGTTTTTTAACCCAATCGTATCCTTTCGCTTCGAGCTGCTCGACGAGCTCCTGTCCACCGGACGTGACGATTTTGCCCTGGTACATGATGTGGACGTAGTCCGGTTTGATGTGATCCAGGATCCGCTGATAGTGGGTGATCACCAGTGCACCGAAGTCAGTCTCGTTCCGGAGCTTGTTGACGCCCTGGGCAACGATTTTGAGAGCGTCGATGTCCAGACCGCTGTCGGTTTCGTCGAGAATCGCAAATTGCGGCTCCAACATCAGCATTTGCAGGATTTCCATCCGCTTTTTTTCACCACCGGAAAACCCCTCGTTGAGGTAGCGGTTGATGAACTGCTGGTCGATATCCATGTAGGTCATGTTGGCGCGCAGGTTCTTCACAAAGCTCTTCTTCCGGGCGTCGTCGTTTTCAAAACGAATCTCCGAGGCGCGCTTGAGAAAGCGCCCCACCGTGACCCCGGGAATCTCGACGGGGTACTGAAACGCCAGAAACAGACCGAGCTGTGCGCGTTCATGCGTGTCCATCTCGAGGATGTTCTGACCGTCGACGAGAATCTCACCGCCGGTAACCTCATAGGTCTCACTCCCAAACATGACGTTGGACAGCGTCGACTTCCCCGAGCCGTTCGGCCCCATCAGGGCGTGGACTTCACCGCTTTTCAGGCTGAGGTCCACACCTTTCAGAATCTCCGTATCTTCAATCCGCGCCTGCAGATTCTTGATCTCAATATTCATCGTATCGCTCCTTCCCGTTTTGTTTCGTTTCGCTTGTTGTGCATTCCATCTCTGATCGGCCGGTCATATCGGATATCCGAGATCCAACCGCGCGTCCTCACTCATGAACTCCATGCTCCATGGCGGGTTCCACACAAGGTTGGTCACGATATTGTCGATGCCGTGGTCTTCCCGGATCACCGTCAAAATATCGTTGTTTATCGAATCACCGAGGGGACACGCCGGGGTTGTCAGTGTGAAATCGACCTCCACCTGCTCTTCCGATACGTCTACGCGGTAAATCAAACCGACGTCGACGATGTTGAGCCCGATCTCCGGGTCGATTACTTTTTTTAACGACTCAAGTATATCAGTCCTGCTAACCATTGTTCACCTTCCCTAACTTCTATAGTAAGGTACTGGTAAACGGTGGTATCCTTCAAGCGCTTTTTGCATTTTTTTTCGGAACGATTCCGAATACTCGGAGGTATGAGACGTGAGCGTACTATTGGTTCTCAGTCATCCGGATCCACGAAGTCTCAACCACGCGGTGGCAGACCGTATTTCGACGGTCCTGGCGGAGGAAGGGATCACCGTCTTTCGTCACGACCTCTACGCTGAGCACTTTGAGCCGGTGCTTGAACACGAGGAGATCCGTCGGCGTTTCAGCTTTGACGACGTTTTCACCACCTATGTCCGGGAACTGCACCAGGCCGGCGGTATCGTGTTGATCTACCCCGACTGGTGGGGCATGCCTCCGGCGATTCTGAAGGGATGGGTGGACCGCATCTTTCGACCCGGCATCGCCTTTGACCACGAGGGCAAGGAGTTCATGCCGAAGCGAAAAGTGCCGCTCCTCGGGGGCAAACGGGTGCTCGTCTGTACCACCACCAATGAGACCAACCCGCTGAGCCAGGAGGCGATGCAGATGATCTGGCAGGATCGGATCTTCAGTTACGCCGGCATCGACAACGTCACATTCAAGACGTTTTACAACGTCCGCGAGAGCTCCGGCCGCATGCGCCGCTCCTGGCTGACCGAAATGGACGACGTCACGCGCCGTCTTTTCAGCGAATTCTGATTCCGATATTTGACCGCGTTCCGGAGGCCGGCCTGTGATTACCAAGTTTATCGAACCGTGGGTACTCTTCCCCGGATTTCTCGTGCTGGTTCTGTTGTTTCTTGGAGTGTTTCTCTGGCGCACCGGAGGGCGCGCCCGGGGCCTCCTTGCCACCGCCGAGGCGGTGCGCATCCGCCGCGTCACCGCGCGAGTCCGTGCGATCGGCGGTGTTCTGATCGCGATTGCGGCGCTCCTGTACCTCGTCTCGACGCCGGCGGTTTCGCGCGTGCTTCTCGGCAGTCTCGAGCGGCGCGTTGCGCCTCCCACCGAGATTCCCCCCGACGTCGACGCGGTCGTTGTTCTCGGCGGCGGCGTGGTGGCGGATGCGCCCTCGGAGGCGCTCCTCCAGCGACTTTCCCCAGCGCCGGAAGCGCCGCGCCAAACCGCGGCGCTCTCCCCGGAGGCGGAATCGCGCCTGATATACGGACTGCGCCTTGCCCGCAGCCTTGATCTGCCGATCGTGGTGACCGGCGGGCGTGTCCTGTCAGCCGAGAGCGTACCGCCTGAAGCCTCCGTCGCGCGACACCTCCTGAGAGACCTGGGTTTTCCCGATGAGCGCATCCTGGTGGAAAGCGCAAGCCGAACCACTGCGGAAAACGCCGGTAATACTCGCGAGATGTTCGGCTTCTCCCGGGTGATCGTTGTCACCAGCGCCTATCACATGCCGCGCTCGATCTTTGCATTTGAGTCTGTCGGCGTCGCAGCGGTACCCGCCCCGGCGGCGTTCCGCACCGACCGCCGGCCTCTCCGCCCGATCGACGCGATGCCCCGAGCGGGAGCGCTGTACAACAGCAGCGTCTTTTTGCGGGAGATGGTGGGACTGGCCTACTACCGGCTGGTGATGTGAGCAACACTCACGCGAAGGATGCGATAATCGAGCGGCAGCTCCCGAGGTACGACCGGCCAAACAGGTTAAGATGGTTGAGCAGGTGGTACAGATTGTAAAGATCCCGCCGCCGGGCGTAGCCCGGCTCCAGCGGCCACGTCGCCTGATACCGCTCCATAAACTGCCGGCCGAATCCACCGAACAGCTCGGTCATCGCCAGGTCCGCCTCGCGGTGCCCGAAGTACACCGCCGGATCTATCAGCACCGGCTCACCCGCCGGTCCGGTGATCACGTTCCCGCCCCACAGATCACCGTGCAGCAGCGAGGGGCGCCCGTCGTCCGGAGCCGGCAACAGAGCCGGCAGGCGGCTGACGATCCGCTCCAGCTTGCACGCCATCTCCGTGTCGGCAAGACCTCGGTTCACCGC
>JAQIBO010000473.1 GCA_027859055.1 Spirochaeta sp. | reverse complement strand
CGGTCACATCTTCTCTGCGGTCGGTTGCAGGGGGTGGGGCCGGCGAAAGACGCGAGATCTCCTCACGCTGTTCCGCCGTCAGTTCGATCTCCGCCGCGTCAAGGGCGGGTGTGAGCTGTTCCACGTTGCGTGCTCCGATTAACGGCGCCGTAACCGACGGATGTGCGGCCACCCAGGCGATCGCAAGCGTAACGGGATGGTACCCCCACTCCGCCGCCAGTTCGGCAAACCGACCCGCGACGTCGTAATACCCTTCATCACCGTAGCGCGCTTTGTACATATCGTTATCAACGAGCCGCCCCGCGTCGGGCCGGCGTGATGGGCCGTATTTTCCGGATAACAGACCACCACCGAGGGGACTGTATGTAATAACACCAAGACCGTTTGCCGCAGCCATCGGCAGTATTTCAACCTCTGCCTGACGTTTTGCCAGGTTGTACATCGGCTGAACTGCAACCGGCGGAGCCCAACCGTGCTGTGTTGCGATTCCGAGGGTTCGTTGCGCCTGCCACGCCGCGAAGTTGCTGAGTGCGGGGTACAGAATCTTTCCCTCTCGCACCAGGTCTTCCAGGGTGCGAAGGGTGTCTTCCAGTGCGGTGTGTTCGTCGAACCGGTGGAGAAAGTACAGATCAATCCGATCCGTTCTGAGGCGTTCCAACGAGGCCTCCACCGCCGCGCGGAGGTGGTACCGTGACGATCCCCGGTCGTTCGGTCCGTCCCCCACCGGTCCAAAAACCTTGGAGGTAAGCACCACTTCGTTTCGGACCGGCGCAATCAGCTGACCGAGGATCTGTTCCGAACGCCCCTTCTGATAGACATCGGCGCAATCAAACAGATTAACTCCACGATCGCGTGCAGCGGAAAAAATCTCCGCGGATTCCGACTCATCGGCGTCGCCGCCAAATGACATCGTTCCCAAAGCAAGGGAGGATACGCGTACTCCCGTTGTACCAAGAAATCTGTAATCCATGGGCGGCATTGTACCGGTTCAGACCAACTCCCGCCACACCGACAGGAATCGCGACAACGAATCCTCCCGCGTCGGCGAAACGAGAATCTGGACCCCACCACTCCGTACCGCATCGAGATGGATCGGCAGACTCAGCGCAGGCAGTTGCGCCAGGGACCCCAACGTGTTCAGGCGCAACGTCTGCGCTCGAAAATCGCCGTCCGCCTCGTCAACCGTCGGACTGGGAATGACCGTCGCCGGAAGCATCACCGCGTCGTACCGTTCGAACAGCTCGTCGGCGTATCGGCGGATGCGCTCCCTCGTTGCGTGTGCGCCCTCCCGGCGCTCCTCGCTCCAGTGCTTGCCCCGTTCAATCAAGCCGCGTACGATTGGATCATACAGGTCGCCGTACTGTTCGATCCACTTTTTATGAACCGCCCACGCCTCACTGGAACCGATCACGTTGTACGCGTCCACTGCCGGGTCGCCGAGAAAATCCGGCGCCGTCTCTTCGGAAAGCACCATACCCACCTGGGTCATACGCCGTTTGACATCTTCCCATATCGCCGTCATTTCCGAGGTCAGGTCGATACCCGGCGGAACAATCGCAGCAACGCGCCAGGGGTGCTCTGGTGTTCCCGGGGGCTGCGCCTCCGGGAGAACCACGTCCAGAACGGTCTCCATATCCTCGATCGACTGGGTGAACCAACCAACGGTGTCCATCGACGCCGCGAGCGGGAACACGCCGCCCAGACGTTCACCCGACCATCCCAGCCGGACACCGTAAATACCGCACAGCGCGGCAGGCAGCCGAATCGACCCGCCGGTATCCGTCCCGAGTGCCACCGGCACAATCCCGGCAGCAACAGCCCAGGCGGAACCACTGGAGGAGCCGCCGCTGATTCGTCGGTCGGCAAAGGGGTGCGGGCAGTTCCCGGTGAAGCGATTTCGGCCGTCGAGACCGTAGGCGAACTCGTTCATCTGGGTGCGTCCGGTGACCGATGCCCCCGCACGAACCATGCGGTCGATCAGCGGCCCCGCAGCAGAGGCCGCGGGCGCCTCCGGTCCGTCACCCGAAAGCAACACGGCGGAACCGCACGTTGTCGGTTCTCCCGGCACGTCATAGAGGTCTTTCACCAGCATCGGTACTCCCTCCAGCGGGAGGTCGCCCTCACTCAAAGAATGAACCCGGGGGACATCGTTTCGCCATATCCGGAGCGCCCGCTGCCAGTTCCATGGGTCAAATCGTTTCGGCCGGTCACGGATCTCGCGCAGCCATTCCGTCCGGTCGTTGCGCCATAGCAAACGCCACTCGGCGATGCCGATTCGGCGGACTCCGTCTGTTTGGACCGGGCCCATTCCCTGGCCCGGCGGATAATAGCGTCTCATCGTTCCAGTATCTCTCCGGTCAGTTCAGATTGCAACTGTGCATGTGCTCATCGTCACAAGCCGTTATTTGACGCACCACTAACGGGTAGCTACATTGGTGAACGATGACACACTCAATCGCAATCGGTCCGGTTATCCTGCCCGGCGTTGTTCTCGCTGCCCTTACTGCGCTCCTTTCAGCCCGTGTCGTCCTGACGCGATACCGAACCTCCAGCCCGGACACGGTCAATTGGATTCTTGACCGGGGAAGCCTCGCGCTATTTGTAGCGTTTGCGACATGGAAGCTCTGGCCCGTACTTCGCTGGTGGCAGGAGATAATCCAGGATCCGGTGATACTTTTGCGCCTGCCCGGCGGGCGTGGCGGCGTGATTGCCGGGGCCGTCGTCGCCGCTGTTATCCTCGTACCGGGAGTCGTCCGTGATCGGAGGCGCTGGATTCCCGCTGCCGCCGCGGCTCTGGCCCTGACGGTCGGGTTTGTCATCGGTACCACCCTGGTCGGAGCGATCGCTTCAACCGAAGGTGGGACGGGATCCCAATTCGATACGGAACTGACGGCGGAGTTTCTATCCGGAGAGAGCCAGACGCTCCTGAGCGAGGACATGCCGACGGTAATCACGTTCTGGGCGTCGTGGTGCGGGCCGTGCCGGGCGGAACTGCCGGTAAAGAAGCGATTCTCCGTTGAGAACTCCGAGAGCGTTCGTTTTGTATCGGTGAATATGACCCGGACCGAACAATCCCTGCGGACGGTTCGCTCGTTCGTCGCCGACCACGGGATCGAGTATCCTGTCGCCATTGACAGTGACGGAGGTCTCACCAATCGGTTTGCAATCCGCGGCACACCGACCACGATCATCGTCGACGCGAATGGCTCGGTAACTGCCCGTTGGACAGGGCCAAGCAGCCTCGACCGTCTGGAACGCGCAGCCGCCTCCGCCCGGTAGTCTGCCCCTGCCGCGGGCACTGCGGACACGCGCCCCGGCGCTGCATAAAAAAAGGCACCGGAAACCCGGTGCCTGCTGACTGAAATTTGACATACCACGTGACTAACGTCTGTCAGCTATTGCTACTTTTCTTTGCTATCCGCAGCGCCCTCATCAGCTTCAACCGTGTCCTCGTCCGCCGGGACAACCGGAATATCGTCGCTGACCGAAGCTTCTTCGTCGGCCTCAGCCGGCGTCTCGTCGATGGCTGGCGCCAAAGCGGCGGCCTTCTTCTTGGCACCCGGCTCTTTCCTGGCTGCCGGTTCTTTCCTGGCTGCCGGCTCTTTCTTCGCTCCGGCCTTCGCAGCAGCTTTTTTCTTGGAGCTCTTCTTCTCGACCGTTTCGTCTTCCGAAAGCAGCTCGAGAATTACCATCTCCGCGGCGTCGCTCGGCCGCGGGCCAAGTTTGAGGACCCGCGTGTAACCCCCCGGCAGTTCCTTGAAACGCGGTCCGATCTCGGTGAACATCTTCGCGAGGACCGCTTTGTCCTTTATGTCCTTCCCGATGATACGCCGATTATGCACGCTGTCAAGCTTGGTCCGCGTGATCATCTTCTCTGCAGTACGCCGAACAGCGAGAGCCTTCGCTTTTGTCGTCTTTATGCGTCCATATCGGAACAGGGAGGTCAGCATGTTCCGCGTCATCGCCTTGCGGTGACCGGTCCGACGCCCAAGCCGATTGTATCCGACCTTATGCTTCATTCTTCTCTTCCTTCTTCTTCAGAAAAACCGGGTTGTCTTTCAGTACGCTGTAGTCGGTCATACCGAGGTTCAGTTCCCATTCCTGCAGCTTTTCCTTGATCTCCTGCAGCGACTTTTTCCCAAAGTTGCGGGTCTTGGCGATCTCGTCTTCTGTCTTCTGCGTCAAATCCCCGAGGTTGTTGATATTCGCATTTTTCAGACAGTTACTCGCACGCACCGAAAGCTCCAGCTCGTCCACCGGTGTCGCAAGTATCTCCCGGACAAGTCGCATATCCTCGTCTTCCTCTTCGTCGGAACCAACCTCATCCTCGTTGAAGTTAATGAAAACGTCAAAATGGTCCTTCGCGATCTTCGCCGCCTCACCAACCGCATCAACCGGAGATATCGTTCCGTCGGTCCACACGTCCAGGACAAGTTTGTCGTAATCGCTACGCTGGCCAACGCGGGTATTCTCGATCGCATACTTCACACGCCTGATCGGCGAATAGACCGCGTCCATCGGAATCGTTCCGACTTCATCGATGTACTGCTCGTTCAGTTCCGCCGGTACATACCCGCGGTTCAGGTCGATCTGGAGCTCCACGTCAAGCCATCCGTCTTCCATCAGGTTCATGACCGGAAGATCGGGGTTGGTGATCTCAACGTCGTCAACGGCGAACGTCCCGGCGTTTACCGCCTGCGCTCCTTTCAGCTCAATAAAAACAACCTTCTGATCGACATCGTCGGGAAGCTTGATCTGAAAACGTTTGATCTTGTTGAGGATATCCGGGGTATCTTCCATCACTCCCGGTATCGATTCGTATTCGCTGGACAGAAATCGCTGATTTCCATCCGCGTCGTAGACGGTGATACGAACCGCCGTCACGGCGCATCCGGGGATCGAACTCAGAAGCACACGCCGGAGAGAGTTCCCTACCGTAGTTCCATACCCGCGTTCAAACGGATACGCAACGAATGTGCCATGGTCCGGACCGGATTCGCTCGGTTCAAAGGTGATACCCTTCGGGCGTTTAAATCCTTTGAGTAATGCTTTTCGAGCCATACCTGTCTCCTTTCCCGGACCTGATCAGACGCGCCGGCTCTTGCGAGGACGACATCCGTTGTGGGGAATCGGCGTGATGTCTTCTATTGACCGTACCCGAAGTCCCAACTGGCCGAGTGCGCGAATCGCAGATTCGCGCCCGACACCGGGTCCTTTCACAAATACGTGAACTTCCTGGAGCCCCGACGACAACGCCTTCTGTCCCGCCGTCTCGGCGGTTGACTGCGCCGCGTACGGCGTGGATTTTTTTGCACCACGAAATCCGAGAGAACCCGCACTGCTCCACGATACGACGTTTCCGTTCATGTCACTGATCGTGACAATCGTATTGTTGAACGTCGCCTGGATGACCACACGGCCCTCATAGATAGACTTCTTTTCTTTCTTTTTCTTCGTCACTTTGGCCAACGTTCAGGCCCTCCCTATTTCTTCTTTCCTGCGACCGTCTTCCGCTTCCCTTTCCGGGTCCGGGCGTTAGTCCGCGTCTGCTGTCCCCGAACGGGCAACCCTTTCCGATGTCGCAGTCCACGATAGGAACCTATGTCCATCAAACGCTTGATGTTCAGGGAAACCTGCGTGCGGAGTCGTCCTTCCACGGTGTAGTCGTTTTCAATGATCTGCCGAACCTGGTTCAGTTCATCTGAACTCAACTCTCCGACGCGCCGTTCCGTGTCCACACCCGCAGCTTTACAAATCGCAATAGCGGAGGACCGCCCGATTCCATAAATATAGGTGAGAGCGACATCGACATGTTTATTCGGAAGATCGATACCTGCGATACGAGCCATCAATTACCCCTTCTGGCGTTGTTTGTGCTTCGGATTGGAACAGATAACCCGGACGACACCTCGTCGCCGAATCACCTTACAACTTGCACAAATCGGTTTAACACTTGAACGAACTTTCATACAACCACCTTCCTGCCTACAGACTTCGTCGGGACTTAATCCCGCGCTTGGTAAGTCCGTCGTGATGATGCATCCGGAGATGCCCCTCAACCTGGGACATCAAGTCCAAATCTACTCCAACCATAATCAGCAGCGACGTACCCCCGAGGAGAAACGCAACCTCCTGCGGAAAGTTAAACATTCGCTGCACCAGTGTCGGTATTACCGCAATGAACGCAAGGAATAACGAACCAGGAAGAATAATACGGTTCAGAACCCGCGTAAAGTACTCTTCCATCTTCTCACTTCGTATTCCCGGAATCGAGCCACCGTTCTCGCGGATATTCTTCGAGATTTCAATCGGATTCAGCGTTACCTGTGTGTAAAAATAGGCGAAGAACACGATCAACACCGTGTACACGATCAGATACGCACCGCCGTCCGGTCGCATCCAGAACGCAATGCGTTGCAGCCAGCGAACGTCGGGGCCAAGGCCCTGAGCGATCTGCAATGGAAACGTCAGCACGCTGGACGCAAAGATCACCGGAATAACGCCGGACGGATTGATCTTGAACGGAACA
>JAQIBO010000451.1 GCA_027859055.1 Spirochaeta sp. | reverse complement strand
GTTTCCGCGGGGCTGCTGCTTGCGGGCGGGCTTCTGCCCCTCACCGGCGTCCTCGCTCCCGCGTCCGGGGCGCTTATCGCCGCAATCTGGGGTGGCGCGTTTCTCCTGGTTCTGCCGTTTACTGTTACCTCATCGTGGGCCGCGCGGGGATACCTGGTGCCCAACGTCCTGACCGGGGTGCGCGGCGGCGCGGCGGTTCTTCTGCTGCTGGCGGTGGGGCTGGGCTGGATCGGCGGCGCGTCCGGACTCTCCCGTACCGGGGCGTGGACGCTGTTCGCCGTGCTGGCGCTGGTGGAGACCACCGACTTTTTCGACGGACACGCCGCTCGCCGCGCGAGGCGCCCCGCCGCCGAAAGTACGCCGCCGTTCGGGGCGCTCTGGGACATGGAAAACGACGCGCTGTTTACCTTCGCCCTCAGCTACACGATCTGGATCGCCCTGAGATTCCCCGTCTACGTGTTGCTGATCGGATGGATGCGCTATCTGTACTTTGCCCTTGCCCGCTTCCAGGGAGATCCGCCGGACTATCCCGAGCGGTACAAACTGTTTGCCAAAACGGTCGCCGCCTCGATCGTGGTGGTACTCATCGGTGCCTTTGCCCCGATTCTCCCGCGGTCCGTGCGGATCGGGGCGGTCACGATTGTCCTGGTCCTCCAGATCATTTCGTTCAGTTGGGACTTTCTCCTGCATTTTCGCGCGCGGCGTGCCCGGCGCAGCCGGCGCCACCGAGGAGGACATTCCCCTGCGTAGCGGCGGTACCCCTGCCCGGTGGCAGTCCAACCTGACCCTCCTGGTCGCCGGAAACGGTATCTCCAGCCTGGGCAACGCGGTGTACCTCGTCGCGGCCGTTCTGTACCTCAAAGATATTACCGATTCCGCCCTTCTTCTGGGCCTCTTTCAGTTTTTGGCCCTGATTCCCGGCTTTATTCTTTCCCCTCTCAGCGGATCCCTGATCGACCGCTGGTCCCGCCGCAACGTACTGATCGCCACCGACATTCTGCGCGGGGTGTTGATGATCGCCGCCGGACTCCTGCTGGTGATCGGTTTTGGCCACGCGCCGGCGGTGCTGTTGACGCTTTCGTTTGCCGCAGGTCTCGGGCACGCGTTTTTTGTTCCCGCCGCACAGGCGCTGATTCCCGAGATCGTCCCGCCGTCGCATCTGAGCAGTGCCAACGCGCTCCGCACCGGCGGCAGCCAGCTCTTCAACATGACCGGAAACGCCGTGGGCGGGGTGCTCTTTGTGGTGCTTGGCGCGCCGGTGGTTCTGATCCTCAACGGGGTCACGTTCCTGGTCTCCGCCGTGCAGGAGCTGTGGATCGTGGTGCCCCACCGGCAGCGTGCCGGCAAAGCGACGCCGCTCACCGCGGAAACGCTGCGGCGTGACGTTGCAACGGTGATCCGCTATCTCCGGGACGCCCCGGTGATCCGCGGCAGAATCATCGCCCAGGCGGGGATGTTTCTGTTATCACCGGTTTTTCTGTTGACCCTGCCGTTTGTGCTGATCGACGAGTTGGGGACGGGGGAACAGGTGCTCGGTTATATCTTCGCCGCGTCGCTGGCCGGTGGCATCGGGGTCTTTGTGGCGCTGTCCCGACTGTCCACCGACCGCCTCGTGGCGCTGCCCGTTGCGGCGATCGCCTATGCGGTTTTCGGGCTCGTCTGCGCCGCCCTCGCCGTGGAACGGTCGCTTCCGGTACTCGCGGTCGGCGCGGTCCTTGCCGGTGGAGCCGCGGCGGCGGTCTACCTCTCGGCGACGGTGCGCATTCAGCACAGCGCGCCGACGGAGATGCACGGCCGCCTCTTTGCGGTGATGGAAGCCGCCGCCGCCGGGGTGGCCCCGTTTGCCTATCTCGCCACCGGGTGGGCCCTCGACCGTCTCGGTATAGACCGGATTTCCGTCCTGTACGTCGCCGCCGCGCTGCCGGCACTTCTCTGGGCGCTGCGATTGGCGACGGTGGAGCGGGGAAGTCGCGTTCACGACGCGGATACTGGCGACAAACGGGGAACGGATCGGTGAGATGTGAGGGGGCCTCCACCGGGACTGGTGGGGAATAACGCTACCGGAGCGCCGCGGCGAGGCGCGACAGGGTAGCCCCGGCATCGGCGTCGAGTTTCATTGAAGCGATCGCGTCAGCCCGGGTGGGACCGCGGTTGATGATCGCCAGGGTCTTCCCCGATTTCACCGCGTGATCGGCAAAGCGGAAGCCGGAGTACACCGTCAGCGAGGAACCGGCGACCAGCACCGCGTCCGCCGCGTTGACCCGCGCAAACGCCGCGGTAACGCGCTCCCGGGGTACGTTCTCACCGAAAAACACCACATCCGGTTTCAACACCCCGCCACAGGACACGCAGGGGGGCACGCGAAAGCGGCGGGTCACCTCCCGCGGGAGCTCGGCGTCGCCGTCAGGCGCGCTCTCGGCAGTCTGTTCCAGCCACCCCGGGTTGAGCTCAAGCATTCGAGTCTGGAGCTCCTCGCGATCGCTGATCGCTCCACACTCAAGACACTGCACGCGGGCCAGGCCACCGTGCAGTTCTATCAGCTCATGCGAACCGGCGGCCTGGTGCAGACCGTCGACGTTCTGGGTGATAAGTCCGAACGCTGTCCCGTGGTGTTGGAGTTCGGCAATCGCAATGTGGGATGTGTTTGGACGGCGGGTCCGCATCACCGGCCAGCCGATGCAACTGCGCGCCCAGTAGCGGCGACGATCGTCGGCGGATCGGATAAATTCATGGTAGCGCACGGGAGTGCGCGTTTTGAGAGAGCCCTCGGGGCCACGGTAATCGGGTATCCCCGAATCGGTGCTGATGCCGGCACCGGTGAGCACACAGAGGGTGCGCCCCCGAAGGTGCCAGATCAGTTCATCAAATACCGCGTGCGATCCCGGCGGGGCGATAGCGTGCGGTAACGGCGTTTCCGCCGGTTCAGTGCTCGTGGGTCCCGTCGTGGACGTGTCCGTGGGAGATCTCCTCTTCGGTTGCGTCGCGAACACCCTGGATCGTCACGTCGAAGTGGAGATCCTCTCCCGCCAGGGGATGGTTGCCGTCCAGGGTAACCTCGTCATCTTCGATACCGACCAGGTTGACGACCAGCTCCTGGCCGTCCTGCGACTGGGCGCGGAACTGCATGCCGAGCTCCAACTCACCTTCCGGCAGGCGGTCACGCGGCACGGCAAAGACGAGATCATCCCGCCGCTCTCCGTAGCCCTCATCGGGGGGGACGGTTGTGTCGACCTGTTCTCCGACCGCTTTCCCGGCGAGTTCCTTTTCAAGGCCCGGCACAATGTTCTGGTGTCCGTGAAGATACGAGAGATCCCCGTTGTTCTCCGACGAATCGAGCACCTCACCTTCACCGTTTTTTAACGTGTATGCGATCGTAACAACTGCATTTTCTTCAACTTTCATAGTGTTTCCCTCCAGAAAACTGGTCATGCTGCACCGTGTCACCCTCGGGAAACAAAAAAGCCGGGTTGTGGACCCGGCTTGAGGTTTGTGTGCTTCCTGCGGTGTACGGACAAATCATAAAGTTCGGGACAAACTTACGGTCACACCCCGGGGATGTCAAGGGGCGGAACCCCGGGGGGATTATCCGACCGCGACCTGGAACGCCGTCATCGCCGCCACCGCGAAGGTCGCAATCGCCGCCACCTGTTCCTTCGGGGCGTCTTTGATCGCATCGGGAATCAGTTCGGATATCACCATCCATATCATCGCGCCTGCCGCAAGACCCAGACCGATCGGGAGAAACGGCTCAAAGACCTGGACAAAGAGAAACGCCGGAACAGCCACCAGCGGCTGCGGAAGGCTGGAAAAGATCGCCCACAGCGCCGCCTTCCACGGTTTAATCCCCTTGGGAATCAGCACAAGGGCGATTGCAAGACCCTCGGGGATGTTGTGTACCGCGATCGCCAGGGAGATAAACGCACCGAACTCACGGCCCCCTCCGAATGAAACGCCAACGCCGACCCCCTCCGCGAAGGAGTGCAGCGTCATCACCCCGACGATGAGCAGCGCCTTTTTTGCATCCGCGCCGGAGAGTTCGCCGACGGCGATCTCCTCGCCGCTGTTGAGGCGCACCTGGCTCAGATAGATAAACGTAAGGCCGACGAGAATACCGGTGACGGTGCGCGGCATCCCGTATTCCAACCCTTCGTATATCAAATTGAAGCTGGCCGCTCCCATGATTCCCGCAGCAAACGCGCCGGCCCAGCCCAGCAGACGTCGTGAAAGGTCCTTTTTGAAAAAAAACGGAATGGCACCGAGCCCCGTGGCAACAGCGGTGATCATCGCATAGATAAATACGACCAGCACCTCCGGCAACTGTTCCATGTTCATGATCGCTCCTCGCGGTTGGAATAATTGTCAGCACCGGTGACTGTGGGAGTTGCCCCCGGACGCGTCGCGGTTTAACATATCGACGAGGAACGGTGAATGCAAGGGAAAACGGCAAAATTATTAGGAATCATTCTTAACTTGACGGTGGCGGCTACGGTGATGATATCCGCCGAGACCCTGCTGGTGGAAACCGCACCGGCCGACGCGCTCCCAGCGAACGACGTGGTTCCTGATGACCCCCTGATTGTTGCGCTGATTCAGTTTGCCGTGGAGGAAGAGGAATACACCGACCACGCTCGGTTTCGGCGGGAAATCGACCAGTTGCTGCAGGTCGCCGTGAACCGGCACGGCGCCGAGTTTGTCGTCTTCCCGGAATACGTCAACGTGTTTGCTCTCCTTGACAACTACAGTCGACGCATCACTGGTGCCGAGGAGATCGATGACCTGGCACCGATTATCGGTGCTGCCGGTGGAATCCCGCAGCTGCTGCGGCAGGAGATTCGCACCGATACGCCGGAAATCAAAGCGATCTGGTCGGAGCTGGCGCGTACGTACGGCGTGTGGATCCTTGCGGGGACCGCGTTTGTCGAGACCGGTGACGGCGCGCTTCGCAACCAGGCGTGGCTGTTTGCGCCGGACGGGAGGCTCTCGTATCGTCAGGACAAGGTGTTTCTCACCCCGTTTGAACGTCATGAACTGCGGCTCACGCCAGGGAATATCTCCCGCGCCCGCCCGTTTGAAATTGACGGTGTGTCGTTTGGCCTCAGCATATGTCGGGACAGCTATTTCGACGAATGGGAGGTGCCGTACGCCGACGTGGACCTCTGGCTGGATGTTCGCGCCAACGGGGAGATCTGGAACGGCGCGGTGCGCCGCCGATTCGACACGGCGATGCCGGAGCGCGTCGCCGAAACGGCGGTGGACGGCGGACTCAGTACCAGCCTCAACGGGGCGTACCTTGAAATGGTGTGGCAGGGCCCGGCATTTGTGGTCGACGAGGAGGGGCGGCGGACCGCCCAGGCCGACACGATTGACGGCGACGCGATCCTTATCGTAGCGATCCGGTGAAGACCAGCAACACTTTGCCGTTTTCCCCTCTCGGGAGTATACTGAGAGTATGAGCACAGAATCGCAAAATACTCCACGTCCGTGGGACTTCCTCGAAGATTTTCGGGGTTCCCATTTTACCGGCGAGTGGCCAACGCTTCCCCAGGTATTTGAAATCACCACCAGTCGGTTTCCCGACCGTCCCTGTTTCACCGTCTATGAACCGGAGCGCACCTCCCTGAGTTACCGGGAGGCCCACGCGCGGATTCTCAGGCTGGCCCAGTATCTCCGCTCCCTCGGTGTGGAACACGGAGATCGGGTGGCGGTCAGTGGCAAAAACAGTCCGGAATGGGCGGTTTCCTACCTTGCGATTCTGTTTGCCGGAGCGGTGGTGGTTCCGGTGGATTACCAGCTCCACGACCAGGAGATCGCAAATCTCGTCAAGGCGTCGGGGGCGCGGGTGTTCGCCGTGGATGAGGAACGGTTTGATACCTTTACCGCATCCGGTGCGCTTCCCGGAGTCAAGCACGTCCTCAGTCTCGCCCCGTCAAAACCGGGATACGTATACGACCTGCAGTCCGAACGGGACTATCCGATCCAGGCGGCAACAGAGAGCGAACTTGCGGCGATCATGTACACCTCCGGCACCACCGGTCGCCCGAAAGGGGTCATGCTGACCCACCGGAACTTCGTCTCCGACTGTTTTCTCGCTCAGGCCAACCTGACGATCTTTCCGGAGGATGTGTTTTACGCCCTCCTGCCGATTCACCACAGCTACAGCATGCTTGCGGTGTTCATCGAAAGCTTTTCCGTCGGCGCGGAAACGGTTTTTGGAAAGCGCATGGCGATCAGTCAGATACTCCACGATCTGAAAGCTGCCAACGTCACGATGTTTCTCGGGGTGCCCCTGCTGTTCAATAAGCTTCTTGGCGGCATCATGCGCGGAATTAAGGAGAAAGGGGCGGTTGTGTACGGGATCATTCGCTCGCTTATGTGGCTGAGCGGCGGGATAAAAAAGACCACCGGCTCCAACCCCGGCAAGGCGCTTTTCGGTTCCGTGCTCGATAAAGCATCGCTTAAAACGATTCGCATCTGCATCTCCGGTGGCGGGCCCCTCGCGCCAAGCGTATTCCGACAGTACAACCAGCTCGGGATCGACTTTGTACAGGGATACGGCCTGACGGAAACATCCCCGATCCTCACCCTGAATCCCAAGGAACACTACAAGGAAACGAGTGTCGGGCGGGTGATACCGCAGGCGGAAATGAAAATTCTCAGCCCCGACGAACGCGGAGCCGGCGAAATCGCGGTCAAGGGACCGATGGTGATGTCCGGCTATTACGAGATGCCCGAGGAGACCGCGGAAGTGTTCACCGAGGACCACTTCTTCCGGACCGGTGACGTCGGCTACCTGGACCACGAAAACTACCTCTACCTGACCGGGCGGGCCAAGAACCTGATCGTCAGTGAAGGGGGCAAGAACGTCTATCCTGAAGAGATTGAAAACGCGTTTCAACTCTACGGCGAGATCGGTCAGATCCTTGTCCGCGGCTATCCGTCGGACGGTCCCCGCGGCGGCGAGCTGATTGAAGCGTTGATCTATCCGGATGAGGACTTTTTCGCCGCCGGTGGTCCCGGTGCGGTTGACGGCGCTGCGGCCACCAAAGAGCAGATCGGTGAGCGGCTTGACGCGATCGTCGCGGAGGTGAACCGGGAGCAGCTGCAACCGTATCAGCGCATCTCCCGGACAGTGGTTCTCGATGAGGCGATGGAGATGACCTCCACCAAAAAGATCAAGCGCCAGACCGTCGACTGATGACACCTCGGACCACCACGGGTCCGGAGAAGACCGGGCGGCACCTCGCATCGGCTTTCGGCGCGCTGGTGATAGCTGCGGTGCTTGCGGCACCGGTTCTGCCGGCGCAGGAAGCACGCGACGGCCCTGCCGCCGGCGTGGTTTCCGGGCCTGTCGGGCAGGACCGTCTCGGCATCGCTCTGGCCGGTGGGGGCGCCCTCGGGTTTGCGCACATCGGTGTTCTGCTCGTTCTTGAAGAGTACGGCCTCTCACCGGAGATCGTGGTCGGCACCAGTTTCGGAAGCATTGTCGGATCACTGTATGCGGCGGGATACTCTCCCCGGGAAATTCAGGCGATAGCCCGAACCTCAGACTGGAACACCCTCGTCTTTGATCGCCGCGGTCGGGGTCAGCAAAGCTACCAGGAACGCCGATTTGATCGGCTGTTCCGTGCCCGGGTACTCCTTGACGAGGGCGATGTGATCCTGGGTAGCGGCGCGTCGCCGGGCCAGACGGTGATAGAGCTTCTCGATGAGCTCCTGCGCGGCTATGGACCCCTCGATTCATTTGACGAACTTCCGCGTTCGCTGGCGGTGGTTGCGACCGACCTGGTAACCGGCGACGAAGTGATCTTTACCGGCGGTGACCTGAAAAGCGCGGTTCGGGCCAGTATGGGGGTTCCCGGAATCTTTGACCCGTTGTACTACCGCGGGCAGTTTCTTATAGACGGCGGATGGTCCAATAACCTGCCGGTAGATGTTGCAATTGCGCGTGGTGCAGAGCGCGTAATAGCGGTTAACCTGAGTCTTCTCGACCGGAGCGCATCTGAAATGCGTGCCATTCCAGTGGTGTTGAACCAGGCGTCACGGATCCTGCGGCAGACGCGTATTAACGAGAATCTGGCGCGGGCGGATCTCGTCATCACGCCGGATCTGCGCGGGTTTACCCCGGCGGATTTCGGGCGTGCCGAGGAGCTGATTGAACGCGGCCGGGTTGCAGCGGAAGAGAAGGTTGACGAACTGATCGCTTTGCGTGAGTCGGTCGGGCCGCGCGTCGGTTCGGCCTGGCGGCGGCCGGTGCCGGAGCTCGATCGTTCCATCGATATCCGCCGCGTTGAGGTGCGGACACCGACTTTCATCACCGCACCGCCGGTGGATGAACTGCGGCGTCGACTGGAGGGACAGCGTGTCTCCATGTCCGATATTCAGGGAGCCGTGTACGCCCGCACCGATCTCGACCGCTTTCGGTTCATGTCCTACGATCTTGTGTCAACGGGGACAACCGGTGAATACGACCTGATTCTGTATCCGATTCCCGGACCGCGGAACGCCTCGGAGATCTGGGTTGGTGCGGGGTATCGAACGCAACTGGTAGAGAGTCTGTACAGCCGCGGAATCATCCACGCCTTCGGACGATTCCCCTTCGGTGGAGAAAACCGCCTCGGCAGCCGGTCTGAACTGCACGCCGAGGGGTGGCTCACCGACGTGGGCAGCGCGCGACTCTCGCTGGATCTTCCGGTTTTTCCGGGGGTGTCACTCCAGCCGCGCGGCTATGTGCTGTCGTCACCGCTCAGCTTTTACGACGACCGGACCCTCGAGGCGCTGTATTTTCGACGCCACGCAGGGGGAGACCTGAGCCTGGTATTTGAGTCACCCCGGCTGTGGCACATTCGACTCGGTGGTTTCAGTGAGTGGCGCTGGACCGAGCGCCAGCAGGGAGCCGGCTTACTTGAAACATCCGGAGAACCGCGCGGGGGGATCCAGATGGACGCCCACCTCGATCAGCTTGACCGCGGTGTCTATCCGGAGCGAGGCGTCGATACCCTGCTTCGGACGCGGGTGTGGTGGACCGATCCCGCGTTATTGGACTCCTCGATGCGGACGATTGAGCTCCGCCATCGGGGATACCTGCCGGTGGGTGACCGTGTTGTCCTGCGCAGTGACCTGCGCGGTGACACCGATCTCAACTCCGGTCTCGCCCGGGAAGACCGGTTCTATCTCGGCGGGGTTGAAGATTTTCCCGGTCTCCTGTTTCAGGAGCGCAGCGGGCGGCATGTGGTCACCGTCGGAGCGGGAATTCGCGCGGAACTGTTCCGGCTTCCCTTCGCGATCGGCGACGCGGGGTACCTCCTCCTTCGCGGCCGCATCGGGCGCGTCTGGAACAGCGATATCCGCGATATATGGGAGCCGGGAACCGTTCCGGAGATCATCGGCGGGGGAATGATCGGCGTGGGGTTCGGCACCCCCCTTGGAGAAATCTCCACCGGGGTGGCACTGAACCACGATCTGCGTCCGGTGACGTTTGTGTTGCTGGGACCCACGGAGACGCCCGGGGGAACGCCGTGGCAGTGGTAGATATTTCGTGGTTCACGGTGTACAACTGCGCATATGATCAATGCCGAAAACATCAGCCTGTCCTTTGGCGGAATACCGCTCTTTAAAGACGTCAACATCAAATTCTCCCCGGCAAACTGCTACGGCGTCATCGGCGCCAACGGTGCCGGGAAATCCACGTTTCTCAAAATCCTCTCCGGAGAGATCGAACCGGATACCGGATCGGTAGCGGTTGGCCCCCGGGAGCGGATCGCCGTATTGCGACAGGATCAGTTCGCGTTTGACGAATACACCGTCATGCACACGGTTATCATGGGATACCGCACGTTGTACGACGTGATGATCGAAAAAGACGCGATCTATTCCAAAGAGGATTTTACCGAAGAAGACGGAATGCGCGCCGCCGAGCTTGAAAGCGAGTTTGCCGAGATGGGCGGCTGGGAGGCTGAATCCGAGGCGGGCCGCCTGCTGTCCGGACTCGGCCTTGCCGACGAGCTTCACGAAAAGCAGATGTCCGAACTGGATGGCGGCCAGAAGGTCCGCGTACTCCTGGCGCAGGCGCTGTTTGGAGATCCGGATATCCTGCTTCTCGATGAGCCGACCAACAACCTCGACCTCGAATCGGTCACCTGGCTGGAGGACTTTCTTTTCAACTTTCGCAACACCGTAATCGTTGTGAGCCACGACCGGCACTTTCTCAACCGGGTGTGTACCCACATCGCCGACATCGATTTCGGCAAGATTCAGTTGTACGTCGGTAACTACGACTTCTGGTACCACTCCAGCCAGCTGGCTCAGAAACAATCGCGGGATGACAAACGTCGCCGGGAAGACAAAATCGCTGAACTCAAAGAGTTTATCCAGCGCTTCTCCTCCAACGCGGCGCGGAGCAAGCAGGCAACCAGCCGGCAGAAACTGATCGACAAGCTTACCATCGACGACATTCGGCCCTCCAGCCGCCGGACGCCGTACATCCACTTTGACATGGAGCGGGAGCCGGGGAAAAAAGTGCTGGAACTGCGCGGCCTGACGGTGAACGCCGACGGCGAAGCGGGTCTTTCACGTGTACATCTGACGATGCATCCCGGCGACAAAATCGCGTTTGTCGGCCCGTATCACAACACCAAAACCGCCCTTTTTGAAGTGCTGGCCGGTGAACGCGAACCGGACCACGGGGAGTACGAGTGGGGAACCACGATGAAACCCGCATACTATCCCAAGGACAACACGCGGTATTTCGACAAACCGTATACCCTTGTTGAGTGGCTGAAGCAGTACAGCGCAATTGAGGAGGAGGCGTATGTGCGCGGGTTTCTCGGACGGATGCTGTTCAGCGGTGAGGAGTCCCTCAAAAAGGTGACCGTCCTGTCCGGTGGGGAGCGGGTGCGCTGCATGCTTGCCAAGGTGATGCTGTTTCAGCCCAACGCGCTGATCATGGACGAACCCACTAACCATCTGGACCTCAATCATCAGGTCGCAGTGTATGATCTTTTGAAGAAAATTCAGGTGGACCAGGGCAAGACCATTATTACCATCACACACGGTATCAATATGGCCATGCAATACTGTGATCAAATCCTGCTTCTCGGCCCTGAAAATGGCTCCCAGCCAGTGATTGGGCTTCCCAAGGACGTGCTCACGTGTGAGCGCATCGAAGCAATATTTGGCGTACCCATGATCCGATTGACCCAGGATTCTCACACATTTTTTGCCCCCATTGGCCAGTGGCATCACAGTGAACACGCCCCTAAGTCTTGATTAACGTATTTTAATCAAGACTTTGCTACCACACTTATCTCTTTAATATACCGCTACTTACACTCTTTGAATGGTCTTTTGT
>JAQIBO010000447.1 GCA_027859055.1 Spirochaeta sp. | reverse complement strand
GCCGACCCCGAGACCGACGGCGTTGTCATCGTCGGCGAGCTCGGCGGTACGATGGAAGAGGAGGTTGCCCAGGCGATCGCCGACGGCACCTTCACCAAGCCGCTGGTCGCGTTTATCGGCGGGCGCACCGCCCCCAAAGGCAAACGGATGGGCCACGCCGGGGCGATCGTTACCGGTACCGCCGGCACCGTCGCCGCCAAAACCGAAGCGCTGGAAGCGGTGGGCGCCAAAGTCGCCGTCCGGCCCAGCCAGGTCGGCACCTATCTTCAGGAATTGATGGAGACCCGCTGATGAGCACCCCCGTACCGTCGCCGACCGGCGAGATGACCCTCACCAAACGGTGGATCTACCTTGGTATCGCCCTGGGTATCGCATTTTTTGCGCGCTTCGTCCCCCTGCCGGAAGCGTGGCGCACCGTGGGAGAGCTGACCCTCAGACCGGAGGGCCAGGCCGCCCTCGGCGTCCTGCTTTTCGCCCTCGTCCTCTGGATGACCGAGGCGATCCCCTTTCACATCACCGGCCTCCTCGGCATCTTTTTGCTGGCGGTCTTCGGCGTGGAAGACTTCTCCGCGACGGTGCGTCTCGGCTTCGGTAACCACATATTCATCTTTTTTATCGGGGTGCTGATCCTCTCCAGCTTCATTACCCGCAGCGGCCTGGGCAACCGGATCTCGGTATTCCTCCTCAGCCGCACCGGTAACTCCACCGGCATGATCATCTTCGGATTTCTGGCGGTGGGAATGCTCCTGTCGATGTGGATCACCAACACCGCCGTTGCGGCGATGCTCATGCCCCTCGGCGTGGCAATCCTCAAAGAGGAGGGCGTCACCCCGCTCAAGAGCAAGTTCGGCAAAGGGCTCATGATCGCCTGCGCCTGGGGACCGATCATCGGCGGCATCATGGCCCCCTCCGGCGCGGGACCCAACCCGCTCGCGATCGGTTTCATGCGCGAGATGGCGGGAATTGAACTCACCTTTCTCGGATGGATGATGTACGGCGTCCCGGCGGGACTGCTCATCCTCTTTCCCACATGGGTTGTACTGATGGTCTTCTTCAAACCGGAGATCTCGCATCTCACCAAGACCAAAGAAGAGCTCCGCGCGGAGTACGACGCGCTTCCCACCCCGGACCGGGAAGAGAAAGTGACGATGATCGTCTTTGCCCTGACCGTCTTCCTGTGGCTTTCCACCCCGTTGTGGGAGAACCTCCTCGGTATCAACATCCCCATCTCGATGCCGGTCCTGCTGACCGGGGCGCTCTTCTTCTTTCCCGGCGTGGGCGCAACCCCCTGGAAAACAGTGGAAGAGGAGATCAGCTGGAACAGCATCATCCTCATCGTTTCGGGAATCTCCCTCGGAATGGTCCTGTATCAGGCCGGCGCGGCGGAGTGGCTGGCGATGCTCTTTCTCGGCGGAATTGGCGGCGTCAATCCGTTCGTTCTGGTGCTCGCGATCGTTCTGGTGGTGAGCTTCATCAAGATCTTCCTCTCGTCAAACACCGTCACCGCCACCATCATCATTCCGATCATGATCACCCTCTCGACGGCTCTGGGCATCGACACCCTCTCGGTGACGATCCCCGCGGCGCTGACCACCAGCATGGCGTTCATCCTGGTCACCAGCACGCCCACCAACGTCATCCCCTACAGCTCCGGCTACTTCTCCATCCGCGACATGGCGATCAGCGGGACGGTGATGACCCTCGTCGCCGCCCCCATCGTGGCGGTAACGATCTTTGTAATCGGGAAGATGACCGGGTTGTACTGAACCATCCGGTTCTGCGTACTCTTGGTCACTCAACCGCGGCAGCAGACCGGATCGGGGGGCCGGCGAGCTCAGAACAGATTTGTTACCCCATACTCCGCAAAGACGGGATCCGACGACAGGACGGGAAGGTTGTTATGGAGTGCTTGCGCGATGATCAACCGGTCAAAGGGATCCTTGTGAATCATCGGGAGGTCCAGCGTACCCGCGGCGTGTTCCATGGTGATTCCGAGGATAGAAATGGCGTTCTCCTGGAGTTGTGACTTGAAGAACACCGCTGGATCATCGGTATCAACCACGAGTTTCCCCAATCGAAGTTTGATAAATATCTCCCACAGCCCGGCAATACTGAAAAGCAAGCGGTTATCCTCGTTCAGGAATACGTTTCGCGCCTTGTCGGTTAGACGCGGATCATCGGAGATGATCCAGAGAAACACGTTCGTGTCCAGAAGCACATCCATCAGACGTAATCCTCAAACCCCTCGGGAAGATCGTCGAAATCCTCGGCAATGGTGATCTTTCCCTTCGCCGTCCCCAGGGTACGACGCGTTGCGGGCTGCTCCAGGGGAACAATCCGCACCAGCGGTTTGTTGCGCCGCGCGATGACCACTTCCTGTCCCGAGAGGGCTTCCTCGATCAACCGGGAGAGCTGCGCCTTGGCTTCGTGAATCGTTACCGTATGCATACAACAAGGATAGTATGACCATGTTTCATGGTCAAGTTTTCGCCAAATGCGGCTACACCACCCGATCCCGGAGTGATATACTGGCATTGTTATGGCACCGCCAAAAGAACAGTCCGGCGGCTATACCTACGGTGACTATAAAACGTGGACCGACGATGAACGGTGGGAGCTGATCGACGGCGTCGCCTGGAACATGAGCCCCGCCCCCTCGCCGGGACACCAGTCGATTCTTGGAAGTCTTTGTCGAAAGATCGCCGATATCACCGATCGCACCGGGTGCACAACCTTTGTCGCTCCCTTCGACGTTCGCCTGCCCGATAACCCGGCGCAGTCGGAGGACGACACCCCCACGGTGGTCCAACCGGATATCTCCGTCTTTTGCGATCCTTCCCGGCTGGACGACAAGGGTGCCCACGCCGCGCCGGACCTGGTGGTGGAGATTCTCTCCCCGTCAACCGGGTACAAGGACCAGATACACAAACTCGCCCTCTACGAACGCCACGGCGTCCGGGAGTACTGGGTCGTCAACGGCGACGCCGGGTGGGTGATGGTCTATCGGCTGGAATCGGACCGCCGCTACGGCAAACCCGACTACTACCGCCGGGACGAGTCGATCCGCAGCGATGTCCTGGAGGGCGCGGAGATCGCGGCTGTGTCGTTCTTGTCCGAAAAAGCGTAACCTGTCCCCGGCTCCCCAGAGTCAGTTGTGCGGTTCAGGCGAATTACCTATAAACGGACATTCCACTCGGTTCATGAGAATTATCGTGGTTGCCGAACTATCGTACCCGGACTCGATCAAGTGTGTAGCAAAACTGTGTCGCAAGGAGTGCAGATGAGCATCACCACCGACGCCGACCTCTCTGCACGCACGTTTGAACGCTTTCTGCAGCGAACTCGAGTACATATGGTGGCGGCGAACGATACCTGTCCGTGGATCGATCGATTCCCGTGGTGCCGGAAAGACCCAGAACCAGGCGATCTCTTTTCCCGCGTCGGGATACTTGCGTTCAAGTGCACCGGGTAACGCTACACCCGTTGAGGCGGATACCGCTTCCGTACATGAGTGCCGCCATAAGCGTGTAAGGCGGCTTCATCTTCCCGATAATCGCCGAAATCTGGTCCGCACCAAGAACGACCGGAAGCCTCTTCGATGGACGAGAACGGGGTATAGCCTTGAGATCTGCGATCGAACGCCCGAGCACAAAGCGGTACAGAAACAGGAGAGCGTTGAACGCCTGGTTCTGCGTTGCAACAGAAACACGCTTTTCGGCCGCAAGAAAGGTGAGAAAATCCTTGACGTGTTGCGTAGAGCACCGACCCGGCTGAGGCGTAGTCTTGTAGTTTTTGAATCGCGTGATCCAGTACACGTAGGTCTTCTCCGTCTGAAGCGACTTCCCTTGGCGGCGTATCTCTCTCCTCGCAGTCTCTTCCACCTCTTCCCAGGATTCGGCTCGAACAACCGGAACGTTCGAATCGGACCGGCGGTAGAACTCCAGATACAGTTGGACCGCCTTTGCCGCCTGTGCGTACTGCCATCCGGCAACACGATTCTCCAGCTCCGCGTAGTATTCTCTGCACCGCTGGTCCCATTGTGCCGGCGAGTCGAGTCCGGAAAGAAACCCTCGTACCCACCGAACCATCCAGGGAATCACCTTTTCTTCGTATCCCTGTTCCTCCCGCAAAAATCGTTCAAATCCCTCCCGGTCATTGAGATCCATATAACGAAAAACCTCCTCAGATATGGCGAATTACTTATACAGACGGGCGAAACCGACATGGTGATTGTTGAGTTCGAGAAAAAACAGATAATCTAAACAACGGGAAAGATTTCGCCGCGATTGGCGACAATTCGGGAGAGGGAATATGTTATAGCGCCAACGCTCGGGCCGCCTGAAGTGGAATCGTAGGCGAAATTGTGCCGGAATTGGAAATGGATTTTTCGTGGGAGAATATCGGTGCTCATCTCCCGGGATTTCGATAAATGGTGGCGATCGATTTTGATATTCGCTTTGCTATTGGACAACGCGATAATTGTTTCACCGTCTATCCGGCGGGACTTTAACGACCTTCGTCTAAAGACAGATGAGACCGAATCTCAATCCAATCGCTTCCATAAAATAGGACGAATCTAATTTGCAACCCTAATCTCGTGGATACCACCCGAAATAAAGACGACCTCAACGTCGAAGGTGATGACGCGTTCAACTACATTCCCATAACTACCCTCGAACTCTACCAGCGCCTTTACTTCGTATAACATCCCTTGACCATCGGTTGGGTCGGTTCCAATCCTTTGACTTCTCATCAAATCAAAACCCAGGACTTCCTCTGGCGCCAAAACGTTGTCTACTTGCTGAACGTCGCCAAAAAGCAATGAATCATTAGGCCTTCCATCCATAACGCTGTTTATGTATCGCCTGACGATAGTCTCTGGCACGATAGATGTGCTACAAGAAGAAAGGACTAAAACGGCCGCAACAATAGGAATGAACTTTTTCATTGATTAAACTCCACCAATACACTACACCAACTCTTGCCAAAAGAATACATGGCGCGGAGGGGTGAAAATACGTCAGAACGTAGGGTTTCCTTGATAGCTCCGAATTCTCCTATTCGTTCTCGTCAGAAGGCCCTTCTTTTTCAGCTACGTGGTCAATTTTTTTTCCGCGAGCTGGTCAAGTCGGTTTATCGTTTCCACCTGCTTGACTATGGCGTGCGTGCCGGGCTCTCACGGGCACGACCATCGGTCCCGCGATCTCACTGATCTTCGCATACCGCCAGGAAATCGATTGGAAGAACTATCGGGTGATCAAATTGGATAATACAGTATTAGAATCAACGATCAATGGCGGATCTGTTTTCGATGGGACAACGGATCGGCTCATGACGTCGAAATCGTGGATTACCACTATGAGAACGAGATGGATAAAATCCTAAATGTCGCACCTGGAGAAATACTGAACGAAGAATTTCTCGAGCCAATGAGGATCACCGCATACCGTTTGGCCCAAGATACCGGAATGCTCGCAACAAGGATTTCGCAGATCATCAAAGGCAAACGACGCATCACTGCGGACACGGCGCTTTGCTTGTCAGCATATTTTGGTAATTCTGCCGAGTTTTGGATGGGAATCCAGGATGAGTTTGAACTTCGTGAAGAACAAGAGCGATTGAAGAACGCTTTGGAGAAGATTCCCCGAGCGCCAGCACTTGTTGATTGAGGTCTTCCGTTTGTTTCAATACGGACGGAAGACGGATTCACATAATATGTTATAGCGCCAATTCTCGGGCCGCCTGAATGCGGATTCGTACGCGAAATGGTACCGGAGTTGGATATGGATTTTCCGTGGGAGAATATCGCTGCTCACCTCCCGGGATTTCGATAATTGGTGGCGATCGCTTTTGATATTTACGTTTCTGTTGGACAACGCAATAATTGTCTCGCCGTCATTCCTGCGGGGTTTTGAAAACCTTTGTTGTTTGACATATCTCCGGTCCTACCGGATCATGAATCTGGACGGTTGGACGTGCTATAACATATCACTCCAATTGACCTGGCGATTGTCACGGTTCTTGCTTGCGCAACAACCGCGCCAATTTCGCCATGCAATTGAGTTCTGCGTTAGATGGCATCAGGTTGACATTCTGACAAATGTCGTTATATTGATAGACATTGGTCGGAGGCGATAATGAGTACGGAAATGATAGAAAGATTGTTAGGTGGTACCGAACTTATTGGGAGACAAATACATTCTGATATGGATCTGTATGAACTCGGGAAAATAGGGATTCCGAAAAGATCGCTGCTCTATCTCGTCGGGAGTATTAATGTACCGATGCGAGTGATTTCTCAGATTCTGCATGTGACCGAACGAACCATACAAAGGAAAAAGGATCAGGATCGCTTAAACGAGGCGGTATCCGAACAGATCATCCAGATCGCAGAAGTATACTCACGGGGAAGTGAAGTATTCGATTCAGCGGAAGATTTCCAGTCGTGGGTCAATACCGGAAACCGAGCGCTGGGGAATCGGAAACCGATAGAACTGCTTTCGTCGCGATATGGTGCCCAAATGGTGCTCGATGAATTAGGAAGAATCGAACATGGTATTTTTGCTTGATGACGGTCTATAGGATAGCGAAGCGCAAATATATAGAGGACCTCACCGGTGAAGGGGCACGACTATATGGAGGACGATGGAATCCGAAAGGAACGGTAGTCGTATATACGGCCGAGAATAGAGCATTGGCAACAGTCGGGTTTCTAGTACACATGCCGATGGCACTGGTTCCGACTGACATATATCTTGCGGAGATACGGCTACCTGAAGATTCGGAAAGGGAACAAGTTGAACTAGAAACGCTTCCGGAAGATTGGCGGAAAAGCCCTCCATTGAAAGAATTAGCACAATTGGGAAAAGAATGGATAGAAAAAAGAAAGAGTCTACTATTGCGCGTACCATCTGCTGTTGTACACGGTGAATGGAATATTCTGATAAACCCGCAACATAAAATGTCTCGACAGATTACTATTGCGTCAATCGAACCCGTTATTTTTGACGATCGACTGATTGACCGGAAATAGAACAATGCCATCTAACAATTCGGTGGACTACAACATTTTTCTTGTCACGGTTTTCGCATACGCAAAAACACGTGCCAATCCCTCGCGTCGCTCGGGTCAAAATGTGTGGTCACCTCTGCGTTCTACGTCCTCACAAAGTGCATAAGCAGCATCACGGCAATACGTGACGGTGGTTGACCAAAGAATCTCAAACAAAGGAATATCTGCTTTACAGATATATCTGTATCGCGTATAGTATGCGTGTGATCCGGTCATTCAAGGATAAAGAAACCGAGCAGATATATGGACAGAGCCGATCAAAAAGGATCCCGCCGGAGATCCAGATGCGGGCATTGGTCAAGATGATGATGATCGATAGCGCTGATACTGTTTCAGACTTAGCAGCTCCACCGTCGAACAGACTCGAGAAGTTGAGTGGGGCGAGATCGGGAGAATACTCCATCCGGATTAACCGGCAATGGCGGATTTGCTTTCGTTTCGAGAACGGCGATGCATTAGATGTCGGCATAGAAGATTATCATTGACCTGAGGAGATGAGATGATGACAGACACGATTCCAACGCCAACGATCGGTGAGATACTGGAAGAAGAGTTTTTGCGGCCGCTGGAGATGACGCCCTATCGCTTGTCGAAGGAGCTGCACGTCTCGACGAGCACGGTATTGGATCTCGTACATGGAAAACGGCGTCTGACTACGGACATGGCGTTGCGGTTGTCCAGGTTGTTCGGTACGAGCGAGCGATTCTGGATCAACCTCCAGGCAAGCATTGATGTGCGGAATCGGAAACCGGAAATGGAACCGGAATTGGAGAAGATTCATCCGATTCGCGTATCTGCCTGAACAAGTGGTGAGCGAAGCATGAACACGTAGAACAAGCGCTTCGAAGCGACTCGCATTTGCTCGCGCGTCAAGCGCGTCGTTCTGCATAGGAGAATTGACGGCGGTTGCCAGCGGGGGTACTATTTGAGCATGACCACGGTCGAAAAGATGCGTAACGAAGTCATGGCGCTATCGGCGAGCGAGCGAGCAAGCTTGGCTCACGAGCTAATCCTGAGTCTCGACGATCCAAACGAGTACGATTTGAGTCCGGCACAGGAGACTGAAATTCAGCGCCGGCTCAGCATGGTGCGGGAGGGTACCGCCTCTGGCCGCCCGGCGGCTGAGGTCTTCGCGGATATCAGGGCCAAATATTCATGACAGACGTCACGATCTTCCATGAAGCGGAAGTAGAGCTTTGGGAGGCCGTCGCGTATTACGAAGAGAAAGCCACAGGCCTTGGGCTCGATTTCGAGATCGAAATCGAGCGGTCTGTACAAGCCGTCGCCGAACACCCGGAGCGCTGGCCGCTGCGTGAAGACGGTACACGCAGATATCTCACTCACCGTTTCCCCTACCTCGTTGTCTACGCATACGAGAACAGACACGTTTGGATTCTGGCAATTGCACACTGCAAGCGGCGCCCTTTGTACTGGCAAAACAGAATCCGAGAGGCAGAACAAGACAATCCAGGCGATTGAAAATGGCGCGCGGACGCGCCACCTTCAACGCCTGATCGTCGCCGTTATCCCTGCTTTTGCCCGGCTCGAGTTAGGTTTCAATCGTGTCTGGTCGCATGGCAATGCCACCTCGGCCATGAGATTGGGCCAAGAGGGCTCGCTGAACTAAAGAGACTACATACCAGCGTTTTCGCGGAAGAATTCTCTTGCTAAGGCGGCCGATTACGCAATACACTTTGTAATACGGAGACCAGCCATGCTTACGGTACGACTTCCTGATGACTTGGAAGCGGAGGTAGATCGACTCGCAGCTACTGAACACCGCACTAAGTCTGAGATAATCAAAGACGCGCTTCGCACCTATGTGGCGTCCCATGCCCAGCGACATTCGTCGTTCGAACTCGGAGAAGACCTGTTCGGCATAGGCGAGTCTGGGGACACCGATCGCTCAGCTAAACACAAACAACGTATAAAGCAGAAACTCGGTGAAAAGCACTCTCATTGACGCCGGGCCGATTATCGCCCTCTTCGACAAGAGCGACAGGTTTCACTCTCAGATCACCCGGTTTCTCAAAGAACAAGCCTTCCACCTCGTAACTACGTGGCCCGTGATAACGGAAGCAAGTCATATGCTCGACTTTGACAATCGGGCGCAGCTTGCCGTGCTTGAGTGGGTCTATCGTGGTGGGCTAGAATTGTTCGAGGTAGACCTTTCTGCCGTTCGAAGAATCATCGACCTGACAAAGAAGTACGACGACGTGCCCATGGACCTTGCGGACGCCACCCTTGTCGTCGCAGCAGAGCAACTCGGTATTCGGGACATCATCTCCATCGATTCGGATTTCTACGTATATCGAACAACCGACAAGGAACACATCAACAACATATTCCCCGTGTAGAAAAGAGGGATAACAAGGCGTTTCAAATGACCGTTGCTCTTGTCACGCTTGTTGCTTGGATTCGCCCGCAACAAGCGCGCCAATCCCTCGCTATCGCTCGGGCCGCAGCCGGCAGCTGAACTCAGCGTTATACCGCACCCAAGAACAGCGAGTGACAAATGAGACTCTAATGTGTATCATTATCATAAGAGGTACGAACCATGAAATTTATTACGGTTCGAGATTTGCGGTCATCTCCGGCGAAGGTTTGGAAAGATCTTCCAGCGGAGAAAGAAATGATCATCACAAATAACGGAAAACCGGTTGCATTACTCACCCCGGTATCCGATCAGAATATGGAATCTACTCTTCGCGCTGTTCGAAAAGCAAGGGCGGCATCGGCAATTGAAAAGCTTCAATTCGATGCCCGAAAAAACGGAACCGACATGTTGTCCGACCAGGAAGTTGAACGTGAAATCGCGGAGACTCGATCGAAGAACAAAGACCAACGGTGATCGACCATGCGCGTTGTTGTCGACACAAACGTGATCGTCTCAGGATTACTGAAAGCGGGAACCCCGCCAGCAATGGTTTTGAATTTGGTGATATCTGAAACGATTCGAATGCTTGTGAATGAGGCGGTGCTATCAGAATATGAAACGGTGCTCGGACGGAGCAAATTTGGTTTCGATCCTGAAGCAATTGCTGATTTTATGTCATTCATCCGCCACGAATCTGAACACATTGTGACAACACCAGCTGCAAAGACGACTACCGATCCAGACGACCAAGTATTCTATGACATCGCAATTACCGGCCACGCGGAGTATTTGATTACGGGAAACATTGCTCATTTTCCAGACGAAAAATGGATAATGACCCCACGCCAATTTGTCGAAATCGTTAGGGAAAAAGCAGAAGGATCGTGAATGGATGCGGGTACCAATGAATTTTCGCGGTCAGAGGAGGAATGAGATGAGCGAAGCGTTGATGAAGGCAGCGCTCTGCCGAAGATACGGTCCGCCCGAGGTCTTCGAGACCGGTGAAGCGCCTCGGCCGGCTCCCAGGGACGACGAGATATTGGTCCGCATCCACGCCTCGGCGGTGACCGCGTCGGACACCTACATCCGGGGCTTCAAGCTGCCTCTCAAAGTACACATCCCCCTGCGCCTGGCGATGGGGATCTTCCGGCCGCGGAAGGTCGTGCAGGGTATCGTCTTCTCAGGAGTCGTCGAATCCGCTGGTCCGAAGACGCAACGGTTTTCTCTAGGAGACGAAGTGTACGGCATGACCGGCTTCCACCTGGGCTGCTATGCCGAATATGTCTGTTCGAAGGACGCGGATTCGCCGAGACGCGGATGCATCGCCGCCAAACCCAAGAGCCTGACTCATGAGGAGGCCACGGCCGCGGCCTACGGCGGTCTTCTGGCCCTGGGAGTCATCGAGCGCGGGAATCCCCGGCCGGGGAACGCCGTGTTCGTCTACGGGGCATCGGGCACCACCGGCACCATAGCCGTTCCCTACCTCGCTCAGCTCGGTACCGAAGTGACCGCAGCCTGCAGCGAGGAGAATCGGGACTTCGTCGCCTCCCTAGGCGCCGCGAAAACGCTCAACTATGCCGACGAGGCATCGGTGAATCTCCTGGAGGATTACGACCTAGTCCTGGACTGCGTGGGTAAACACAAGAGCTCTCCTCTCCGCGAGGAGCTGAACCGGCGCTACGGTGAGGCGATCCTCTCCATCGACGACGGGAGCATGCAGCTCCTCTCGCCCCGGCTGGACCGTATCCGTACGACCGTCGACGACGGGGGCCTCCGGCCGACGGTGGACCGGGTGTTTCCGCTGGAGGAGATAGGTACGGCCCATGCCTACGTGGAAACTCTGCACAAACGCGGCGGTGTGGCGATCCGCATGATCGATGGATGACATCGCGCTCTGGATCATGCGAGACACCTCGGCGAATAGGCGACGGTCGTGTACGGACGCATAGCCGAGCGGCCGCGACAGCGGCCGACCAGGCACGGAAGAACGGACGGAGCGCCTTCGGCATGGCTGGTCGGAAACCCACGGTTTCCTGCTCGCGAATGCATCCTCGGTGAATACGAACTGTCGATGCGGCAGCTTGAGCAGAACCTCGTTTGTCAGATACTCGGCGAGAAGAATTGTGCACGTTCTACTGCTCGATGACTGGTTACTCACTTCATTTTTCGCTCGCCGATCTGCTGGATACGCTCAAGGCGGTACCTGCCGCAAGTGGCAGCGTACTGCCGTTCAAAGATGATATCGAGCTCATTACGACCACGCGGAACGTACTGGTTCCTCGCCGTGGTCGTGACAGAGATTGCCGTGCTCACATGAATGTATACGGTCGAAACCAGCTTCCTGCTTCAGATAGAGGGCGTGGTCACCGCGCGCCACATAACAAGTCGCATTCACCAGACGCCTTCTAGTTGCTTCGCTCCTGCGAGGGCGTAGGTGATGCGCGTAGTTATACCGCCGTTGAAGACACACTTGCAAAATAACCAATAAATGGTTACAATCGATGCGTGGTGAAAATCGGACTCGGAATCGGTACAACAGACGATGCCTGAAGATCCGAACGAAACATGGCGTGTCTTCTTCCGCCGAAAGGTGGAAAAACAAGTCGGAAAGATGCCACGGAAAGAACAAGTCTTGTTCGCCAATTTGGTCGAGGATCTGATCAGACGAGGCCCGATCCGATCCGAATGGCGAAACTTCAGCAAGTTATCCGATCGAGAATACCATTGTCATCTTTCCTATTCATGGGTGGCATGTTGGCGCGTGGAAGATGGAGAGATGGAAATCGAGGTGTACTATGCAGGTAGTCGTGAAAAAGCCCCATATTAGACTTGAGGGAGAAATCGGCGGTTCGCTGGTGAAATTCTTGCGCGACCAATATGGAGAGATCGAAGTCATCGAAGACGAAGACAATGAACTCGTTGAGGTGACAAAAAGCGACTGGTATCGGTCGATTCGGGAAACGATTACGCCTGGGGAAAACATAAGGGCGTATCGACAGATGCATGGGATGACGCAGGACCAATTGGCAGAAAGACTCGGGAATCTGACCCGGCAAAACATTTCGAATATGGAAAACGGTCAACGGTCGATCAGCAAGAATATGGCAAAAAGACTCGCGACGTTGTTCGATGTGTCCGTCGAAAAATTCGTGTGATGAGATCGAGGCAACCAAACAGGAAACCGACGATGTTCTTTTTGGTAATACGACGGAACGTCAACCAACACGACTAATTCAAGAGACAGAAGTTGATAGATAGAATGAAATAGAATACAATTGAAGCAAGACAGGAAATGAAACGATGCCAAAAACGATAACGCTCCGTTTGGATGACAAAACCTATAATCTGATTCGCACCGCTTCAACCGGCTCACGTCGGAGTATTTCCAACTTCATCGAATACGCGACCGTAGCGTATCTTGCCGAAGATTCATTCATCTCAGATGAAGAAATGGCGGAGATTCTTACCGATTCCGAATTGATTGCTGAATTAGATCAGGGACGGGACGATATTGCCAACAAACGATACACCATCGTCGAATAGATTCAGAATCGCAGAATCCGATGGGTTCCGGAAACAACTGAAGAAAAACCCAGACTTGAAACGGATCTACAAAAAGGTAACTGAGTTTGTCTATCCGCTACTCCGCGAAAACCCGTACTATGGACCGAATATCAAACGACTGCGGGGAAATTGGTCCGACTTTTTTCGATACAGACTTGGTGACTACCGACTATTCTACACAATCAACGAAGACGATATCGTGGTTGTAATCGTAAAGCTTGAGCATCGGAAATAGGCGTACCAATGAGACAACAATCGCGCCAATCCCTCGCTTCCGCTCGGGCCGCAGCCAGCACGTGACCTTTTCGTTGGGCGGCATGTTTCAATTCGTTACAATTGGATTTTCGGAAAGGAGAAAAGGAAGATGACTATCTCGCAGTTCTATCGAATCAGCGGACTTGGCATTCTAATCGGTGCCATCGCGTTCGTTGTCCACATCGTGTTGAGGTCACTGGTCACTGCCGGTCTGGATCCCTCCACCTTTGCGAAGCAAGACCTTTGGGTGCCGATCAACGCACTTGGCGTAGTGGGCGCCGCTCTGGTGCTCCTAGGATTGCCTACAATGTATGCTAAGATGGCTGGTCCGACCGGCTTGCTCGGCTTGCTCGGAGTTGTGCTGATCGCTCTCGCATGGATGTTTTTCGGGCTGTTCCTGAGTCTCTACAGCGTGCTTGTGGCGCCGTGGTTGGCCGACCAAGCCCCCTCGCTCGTCGCCGCCTCTGCACCCATCCCTGCGGGGTTCATCATCGCCTTCATCGCGAGTCTGGTTGCAGAATCTGTAGGGAGCGTGCTTCTCGCGATCCCATTCATTCGGGGACGCGTGCAGCCCCGCTGGGTCGGGTACGTGCTGCCCGGCGCGGCGCTCCTGACGGTGGTTGGGAACCTCATCGCGCCAACCGGCCCTGCAACCAACCTTGCTATCAACCTGCTTTCTAACATGGGTCCGGTGTTGCTCATGGGCGCGCTCGGGTATCTCGGCTCCCGGCTGTGGTCGGAGCACGCACCAGCCAAGCAAGCCGAGCCCGGGGTGCGTTAGAAAATGTCGCCGGAAGCCTGTGAACGACCGGTTCGGTTCGCCTCGAACGCGAGGCGGAATGCACGTGAAGGATAGCAACCCGAATGTCAATAGATGTCGCGCACAAGAGTTGGTGGCAGATCTTCGAGGTGGTCTTTGGCGTTCCTTTCCTTGCTGCCATCGCCCTGCAACTGGCTGTGCCTCTCTCGTTTCCCCGCGGGTTCCTCACGCCAGCCATCATCCCTGGAGGCGCTGCCCTCATCATCGTGGGCGTGGCCCTCGTCGTCTTTACGCGTCGGGAGTTGGCGCAGCGTGGCCAGCCGACCAACCCAGGGCTTCCTACAAGCAAGCTCGTCACAACAGGCGTCTTCTCTGTTTCAAGGAATCCCCTCTACCTCGGCGGCGTTTGCATCCTGGTGGGGATTGCTCCGGCACTCAATCTCCCTTGGGTGTTAGTGCTTCTCCTGCCGGCCATCGTCGCCTGCCACTACGTTCTCATAGCGCCGGAAGAGAGGTATCTCGCCGCCAAGTTCGGTGAGAAGTACCTTGTATACGCCGCCACAGTTCATCGCTGGATTGGTCGTGCACGAATTGCACGGGAGAGTTAGGATCCATCTGGGTGGGGAGAGATGCGCACGAAGAGAAGCCGCCCAACAATGGCATGAACCCGACTTGCGCCTCACCGCCGACGGCGCGTGGGAGCCGGTGGAGTAGGACCTACTACAGTTATTCCAGGGCATCGTCCTGTCTAACTCGGATTTTGCCTGCCGCTTCCATGCTGAGGGTCGTTCTATTGTTCCGCCCTTCCACGGTGACCGTTCCCGCTGCGGGATTGCTGGTGAGAAGGCGAACATGCGCGCCGGGTGTGAGCCCGTTTGACTTCAGGAAGTCGAGAAACCCATGCCCCCCCTGTTCGACTCGAAGGATTTCAATCTCACAGGCATCGTTGATCTCTGAAAGGAACCTACCGACGGGATCAGACATCTTGCCATCGGGACTTGGAATCGGATCACCATGGGGATCTACAGTGGGGTAGCCGAGCAACTCGTCGATACGCTCGAGTACCCGATCACTCATCGCATGTTCCAGGATTTCTGCTTCCTCATGTACGTGAGACCAGTCCAAACGCAGTACCTCCACCAAGAACAACTCCGTCAGGCGATGCCGCCGAAGTACGTCGAGAGCCTCCAGACGACCCGAATCTGTGAGTGATACACCTGTTCGAGGTCGATACTCGACAAATCCCGCATCCGCCAGATGTTTCATCATCGTTGTGACGGTACCTGAGGTTACGCCGAGCGCTTGTGCAAGTTCTCCGAGACTTACCAAGTCTTGCCCGGAACGTTCGGCCGCGGCAAAGATGTGTTTTAGGTAGTCTTCAGTCGTACTGCTCACCGTCGTGATCATACGCCCGACGCACCCAGTGGTCAATTCGGTTTTGCTCTGCTTGACAGTCATAGAAAACTTTATTAATCTCTGAATGTAGTTTGATTCGTCAAAGTACAGAAAAGTATATATCAAGAAAGGTGGGTTATGCATATACGTGGCATTGCTGAATCCCGTGTGACGATGTCCCTCACGATCGTTTTGCTGTTTCTCGTGCCGCTCTTGGCGACCGCTGGAGGACAAGGAGAGGGAGAACCCGCTTCACAGAACAGTGACTCTCCATCGACCGACACTTCTGATGAGGCCGTGCTGCCTCCGACGCTTACCTATCAGCAGACTCCTGAGGTTGATGTCAGGGAAGACGGCGAGTTTCGGATCGTCGCCACAACGACTCAGGCTGGCGATATCACCCGCATTCTCACCGCTGAAGTTGATGATCTCGTGATGACTCCACTGATGGGTGCCGGCGTGGATCCTCATCTTTACAAGCCCACCGAGGCCGATATTTCGGCCATGAACCGCGCCGACTTGATCGTCTACAGTGGCCTACACCTGGAGGGACAGTTCGATCGGGTTCTCCAGGCGCTTGGTGAGCGCGATACTGTCATCTACGCATTGGCCTCTCCGGTGAAACGGCAAGGATTCATAATCGGATCGTTCGACGAGAGTGGTGGCCGCGGTTCTGACGATCCACATTTCTGGTTCGATCCTCGAAACTGGCAGGTCACGGTCCGTGACTACGCTGAGCTTCTATCAGAGACCGACCCGGACAACGCGGCGATCTACGAGTCAAACGCGGAAGAATACGTCGGTCAACTGGGGCTTCTCTATGATTGGGCGGATATGGCAATGCGTTCGGTCCCGGGAACTCAGCGCTATTTGGTAACGTCCCATGACGGATTCCAGTACTTTGGTGCCGCCTTTGGCTGGCGAATGGCCGCGATCCAGGGCATTAGTACCGAAGACGAGGCTGGAGTCGGTGACATACAGAAAACGGTCGACTTCGTCATCGAGAATGAAATCCCCGTGCTTTTCGTGGAGTCGAGTATTCCGCCCAACACGATCGAGGCTGTCCTCGAGGCAATCCGGGCCGCCGGGCACGAGACCCGGGTAGGGGTTCGGGAAATGTACGGAGACGCCATGGGTGAGGTTGGTGCGTTCGGAGGCACCTATGTGGGCATGATTGCAACGAATGTACTCACCGTTATTCAGTCCTTTCAGGAGGCCGATGTGGATGTGACGATACCAGAGTGGCCGGCAGAGCTGTCGCCCGCTCCACCTGAGGCGCTACGGACGTACTGATATGGATATGACACCGCACACGATGAGAAACACAAGCACAAATCACCAAACCGATACCGGGCGAACTGCCGGGCGCCAGAGTCATCTCCCGGCGGCAATCGTAGTGGAGGATCTGACCGTCGCCTACAATAGCTCACCCGCCTTGTGGGATATTGACCTTGAGGTCCCCTCGGGTGTGCTAATGGCGATAGTCGGACCAAACGGTGCCGGAAAGACGACCCTGATCAAAGCCGCCCTGAATCTGGTTCCTCGCAGTGCGGGCACCGTGCTTTTTCACGGGAAGCCCTACGCGAAAATGCGGCGCATTGTCGGCTACGTGCCCCAGCGCGGCAGTGTCGACTGGGATTTTCCTACAACCGTACTCGATGTGGTAATGATGGGCCGCTACGGGAGCCTTGGATGGGTTCGTCGGCCTGGAAGACGAGAGCGTGAGCTGGCTATGGCCGCCCTGCACCAGGTATCTATGACTGATTTCGCAGATAGTCAGATCGGTCAACTATCCGGTGGACAACAGCAGCGCACTTTTCTTGCGCGGGCCCTGGTTCAAGACGCACAGATCTACTTCATGGATGAGCCGTTTGCTGCAGTGGACGCGGTCACTGAGCGTGCCATCGTAAAGGTGTTACAGGAGCTACGGGACGGGGGCAAAACGGTGGTTGTAGTCCACCACGATCTTTCTACAGTGACTAGCTACTTTGACTGGGTGACTCTCCTCAGCGTAGAAGTTCGCGCGAGCGGCCCGACGAAAGAAGTCTTCACCCGGGAGAACCTGGACAAGACCTACAACGGCCGGATGGATTCGCTTTACATCGGCGAGGCAACCGAGAGCCCGTCACCCGAAAGACCGCTCTCTCACCATACTCGGACGGCCTGGGAGTCCGCATGAATGCGCGAACGGCGTTTCGTACGGTTTTGGGGGTGAGTGTCTTGCTGGGGCTCGCGTTCCTGCCATTGAGTATCGGCGTTCTCGGTGTGCGCTACACGTACACCGTGCGCGTTGTTGCGCTGGGCGGGGCCCTTCTGGGTGTTGTCAGCGGGGTGCTGGGCACCTTCGCGGTGCTCCGTCAACAAAGCCTCATGGGAGATGCCCTTTCCCACGCGGCGCTCCCGGGAGTAGGTATCGCCTTTCTTATCGCCGGGCGGGAGTCGGGCGTACTGCTCATCGGCGCAGCGGTGGCGTGTTGGCTCGGGGTGCTGTTCATCCGGGCGGTCACGGCTACCACTCGCATCAAACAGGACGCTGCCATGGGCATCGTGCTTACATCGTGGTTCGCGGTGGGTATCGCGATTCTGACATTCATTCAGGGGCGTTCAGATGCAAGCCAAGCGGGACTCGACACCTTCGTTTTCGGGCAGGCTGCTTCTATGATGGCTTTGGATGTCGCGCTTATCGGGGGCGTCGGGGCTGTTTCGTTCCTGATCCTCGGCTTGTTCTGGAAGGAGCTCAAGCTGTACACGTTCGACGCGGAGTTTGCCCAGGCAAACGGATTCTCCGTCAGATTTCTCAATTTCACTCTTTCGATTCTTCTGGTCGGGGCAATCGTGATCGGGTTGCAGCTTGCCGGTGTGGTTCTTATGGTGGGAATGCTCATCGCTCCCGGTATTGCAGCTCGCCAATGGACCAACCGCCTGGACCGAATGGTCGTCCTGGCGGGACTGTTCGGCGCGCTGGCCGGATCGATTGGTGCGGTGCTCAGCGCCGTTCGGGCCGGTCTCCCCACCGGCCCGATGATGATCGTTGTGGCCTTCGGTATCGTTCTCGTCTCGATTACTGTTGCTCCGGGACGAGGAGTTATCTGGACCGCCCTCCGCCGGAAGAGGAACCGGCGCAGGTGGGGAGCGGCATAATGCTTGCTACGGAGGATCTGATTATCCGCCTTCTCGTGAATATCGTGGGCCGGGAGGAGCTTAACGCGTTTCTGCGCATCCCGCAGAACAGCGCCACCATTATCGGGGTTTTCATCGCCATAAGCGGAAGCATTCTCGGCACGTTTCTTCTCCTCCGCGGAATGGCCCTAACCGCGGATGCCATAAGCCATACAGTGCTCCTCGGGATTGTGGTTGCATTCCTCATCATGACAGAAGGGTTTGGTGCGCCACCCAACCTCTCCTCGCCATGGTTAATCGTCGGCGCCGCGGTAGCTGGGGTGGCGACGGTGGTGCTTACCGAACTGATCTACAAGTCAGGGCTGCTTCGGCAGGATGCCGCTCTTGGGCTCGCATTTCCGCTGCTATTTGCTATTGCGGTGATCCTGATTTCCGGTCGGGTCGGTGACGTTCACATGGATACAGACGCCGTGATGGTCGGGGAAATCGGTGTGGCCTGGGCCGACACCACCAGCCACTGCGTCAGCAACTGTACCGATGTCACAATCACCCGAGACGATCCGCGGGCAGAGATCGCGCGACAGTGCACGAATTGTCGCGCGGAGGGAATATCACCTCGTGACGCGGGGGCGGAGTTCGAAGAAGTTTGCACGAACTGCGGGCATTATCCGCCGGGGAGAGCCTGGGAAGCGGGACTGCTCGAGGACAAGCCCTTGCTGGTATTCTGGCCGAAGTCGATCACGGTCACTCTTGTGATGATGGTGCTCGCTGTAGTATTCACGGTCGTGTTTTTCAAAGAGCTCAAGCTGTCAACCTTCGATCCCGCCCTTTCTCATGCGCTGGGCTTCAGTCCGGGGCTGCTGCATTACGCTCTCATGGCGTTGACAAGCTTGGTTGCGGTAGGCGCATTCAACGCAGTCGGTTCGATTCTTGTGATCGCCTTCTTCATTATCCCACCGGCGGCGGCTTATCTCATAACCGACCGCTTTCCGTTGATGATAGTGTTGAGCGGCGTGATCGGGGCCGCCGGTGCCTATTGGGGATACCCCCTCGCCCGCGGAGAAATCTTCGGATTGAAAGTTGCCGGCGAGTTCAATACTTCCATTTCTGCGTCGATGGTCGTGATGATGTTTGGTCTCTTTCTGGTGGCGTGGATGCTTTCACCGCGCTACGGTCTCATCTCCACCGTGGTTCGACGAACCTATCGGGGTCGCAGGTTCCGAGAACAGGTGCTTCTCGGACATCTCTACCACCACCAAGGAACCGATGCGGCCTTCCAGGAGTTGAACCTTGGGACGCTATACCGACATGTCCAGTGGTCCGAGAGGAGAGTGCGGGCAGTGGTGGCTCGCCTGAAAGCGCGCGGTCAGGTGCAGGATGATCACCGCTCCTTGAGCTTAACGGAACTCGGCCGTCACAGGGTCATCGGCTTCCGTGCTCGATGGCGATAACTGCGCGGAGGCCGCTTTCTCGACCTGAATATGTGATCGTCTACCCCTCTATACCAAAGTGTTGCTTTTCGGACTTGAAGACGGGCCGCGCGGCGCCTTTTTATGGGCTGAAACCCACCGTGTTTCCGCGCGATACTCCCAGACATGGTGCGCCGTGAAAGCTGCGCTATTCCAGCGGGTGAAAGTCCCGTCCGGGTAAGCGCCGGAGCGCCCGGTAGCAGGGTCCGGTCATGAGGGGAGACCCTCCCCGGCACGCCTGACGTCGGGCAGAAAATAATAGTGGAAGAGTGATCTCGGGGCGCAACCGCAAAACGGCCGATCAGTGGCGAGATTTCGCGAAACACGGCAACGATAGCGTTTTGCGGGCTTATCGCCTGGCGGTAGGCGGCTGCTGGAGGGAGCCTGCGCGTCTATAGGAGAAGAAAGAGTGGTTTTGGCATGGTTTGCGCTGGGAAACAGACAGACGTCTCCTGAGGGGCGGGGTGCCGAAGGCACCGACCAGCCCGCATTCGGGGTTGGTGCAGCGGATACGCGCCACGCCCTGGAGATAGTCGCCGCAGGTGCAAAACCGCTCCCCGATCTGCTGGATACGGTCAAGGCGATACTTGCCGTAGGTGGCGGCGTACTTTTCCTCGTAGTGCTCGCAGAACTCGGCGAAATGGCGTTCAAAGATGGTATGGAGCTCGTTGCGCCCACGGGGAACGTACCGGTCCGTCGCCATGCTCGCGACAGAGATTACCAGGCTCACATAGATATATACTGGGGAAAAGTGCTCCCTGCTTCAGATAGAGGGACTGGTATCGGGCGCCACATACCATGGCGCATTCACCGGACGCCTTCTCGGAGCTTCGGGAGCAGAACCGCGAGCTGATCGAGGTCGGCGAACGTCTCGAGCGGCAAAGGCAGGAACTTCGCGAAC
>JAQIBO010000407.1 GCA_027859055.1 Spirochaeta sp. | reverse complement strand
CTTTGCGGGAGCGGATGAGTCGCCGCCGTCAGCGCCGGTCTTGCGCACCTGCACGCGCCCCTGGCCCTTGAGAAACGAGATACCCCGATCCTTGCACGTTGCGGCGATGAACACGTTCTCGTCCGTCACGGGGAGGCCTTCATCTTCCAGCCGCTTGGTTGCCGGTGCCCGACCTTTGGCCGGGTCCTTGTCGTTCATCTCGCGGGGGCTTTCGGTGGTGGGCTCTTTGTCGAGCTGCTCCGCCGCCAGCTTGACGATTTCCGGATCCGGCTCGGTGGGGGTCTTGCCGTAATAACCGAGAACCATCATCCCGTATCCTTCGGCGATCTTTTTCCACGGGCCAAGAATTGTGTTGTTGAACGCCTGCTGAAAGTAGAACTGCGAGACCGGCGTTACCGAGGTGGCAAAACCGCCGCGTTCCACAACTTCGCGCATCGCGCCGATCACCTCGGGAAAGCGGTCGAGGACTTTGTGGTCCCGCATCATCTGAGTGTTGGCGGTGAGCGCTCCGCCGGGCATCGGTGAGAAGGGGATCAGCGGTTCCACCTTTTGCGCTTCCGGCGGGAAGAAGTAGTCCTTCATCGCGTCTTTAAATACCTCTTCCGCTTCGAGGACCCTGTCGATATCGATGTCGAGTTCGTAATCGGTGCCGCGTAACGCGTGCCACATCACCGCGATATCCGGCTGGGAGGTTCCCCCGGAGACGGGTGCCATGGCGAGGTCGATTCCGTCGACACCCGCTTCGATCGCCGCCTTGTAGGTGGTGACACCGGTGCCCGCCGTGTCATGGGTGTGAAAGCGGAGGGGGACGTCTGAGGGCAGCTTTGCCTTTGCCATTTTGACCGTGTCGTATACGACCTGAGGTGTTGCCGTCCCGGAGGCGTCTTTCAACACAAGGGAGTGCATCGGAATATCGCTGTCCAGGATCTGCTTGATCCGGTTCAGGTAGAATTCCGCGGTGTGGGCACCGGACAGGCCCGGAGGCAAACCCATGAGCGTTACCGCTATCTCATGCTGCAGGCCCGCGTCGACGATACAGCGCCCGGAGAAATCCAGGTTGTCGACGTCGTTCAGGGCGTCAAAGTTGCGGATCGTGGTAATGCCGTGCTTTTTGAAGAGCTCCGCATGGAGCTTGATCATGTCCGAGGACTGGCTTTCCAGGCCCACCACATTGATACCACGCGCCAGGGTTTGCAGATTGGCATCGGGACCGACCACCTCGCGGGCGGCATCCATCATCTCAAACGCGTCCTCGTTGCAGTAAAAATACAGCGACTGAAAGCGGGCCCCACCGCCGATCTCAAAATGGTTCAGTCCCGCGTCATGCGCCGCTTCCAGGGCGGGGAGGAAGTCTTTGGTCAGGACACGGGCGCCAAACACCGACTGAAATCCGTCACGGAAAGCCGTGACCATAACGTTGATTTTCTTTTTCACGAGGAAGCTCCTTAGGTGGTAGTAGTATTGGGTGCCGATGCGCCGGTGACCTGTGCGGCGTGGCGGGTACGAGCCCGGTGCGCTGCGACGGCGGCGAGGACGGCGGGAATATGCGTATCAAATGAACCGGCGGGGCTTGAAGCGGTGCCGGATGCGGCAGTCTGTCCGCCGGCAGATGCACCGGTGGCGGGGGCTGGTGCAAAGCGCCGGACCAGCGCTCCCATGAGGGCCATGAGAAACACCAGTAGTATGAGAAACACAAAGACGATACTCATTCCAAGCACCATCAGTTGGAGACCAGCTGCGATCATCAGAAACTCCTTACCGGGTAAAGTGACCGGTATTGTATATCGAACGTTTTAAAAACAGAAGGGGCCCGGTGTGCCCGCAGCTCTTCAGGCGGGCTATGTCGTGAGCGTCGCCCACACAGGCGCGACGCTTCGTCAGTTATCCACCTTTGGTCATAATCCGGTACACAGCACGGATAATCCAGGGAAACACGGCAATAACCGTCACCAGTCTGGTCAAATGGAGAATCACAACTTTGGGAGTGTCCGCGCCGGCGGCCTGGGCGATGATCGTCATGTCCGATAACCCTCCCGGGGAGGTGCTGAACAACGCCGTAACGATGTCGATGCCGGATATTTTGTGTATCAGGATACCGAGCACGACCGCCCACGCCATCATGCCGACCGCGAGAATCAACGCCGGCACCACCAGTTGTTTGAGTTCCCCAAGAAACTCGGGCCGAATTCGCAGGCCCACGATGGCGCCGATGAGGATTTGTGCCACGTATTTGGTCCACGAAGGCATCTGGCCGTTTTGCCAGGTGATGTTGAACACCGCAACCGCCACCATCGCGCCGACAAGGGCCCCCGCAGGTACGCGCGTACGGATGCCGATCACACCTCCGCCGACCGCGACGAGGAGCGTCAAAAGAATGTGACCTGAAAACCTGGGAATCGGCATCATTTCTGGTCTCTCTACCGGATCCGGGAGATTTTGGGTGTTTCCCAACCCGTAAACTGAGCCTAAACTCCCCCTGGTGGGCGGTCAGTCGGAAATATTCGCCAGTTTTTGTAGGAATTCTTCTGACGTGGAACGGGGCCCCGCGCCCCAGGGGGCCGCGCCCACCGCCGGGAGCGGCCAGAAGCCCCAGCGCACCCCCCACACCGCCGGGAGGGCCCGACGGGCGCTATTCGGCGCGGGGGGCGCGAGCTCGGAGTCTGTACTCGCGAAGGTTTCTTACGCGGAGTAGGAGCCGCTGGTTGCGTTTCCGCCGGTGCCGGTCCAGTTGAAATGGTGAAACTCACCGCGCGGGCCGTCCACTTTTTCGTAGGTGTGGGCGCCGAAGTAGTCCCGTTGCGCCTGGATCATGTTGGCCGAAAGCCGTTCGCTCCGGTAGCCGTCGTAGAATGCCAGCGCCGTGGAGAACGCGGGAATCGGCACGCCCGCCTGAACGGTTGCGGCTATGACGCGCCGCCACGAGCCCTGGGCGTCCTCGATCACGTCGCCGAACCAGTTGTCGAGGAGCAGGTTGGCCAGCGCCTGGTCGCGGTCAAACGCCTCTTTGATGCGGCCGAGGAAGACGCTGCGGATAATGCAACCCTCGCGCCACAGCATCGCCACACTGCCGAAGTTCACGTTCCAGCCGTTGGCCTCGCTGGCCTCCCGAATCAGCATGAAGCCCTGGGCGTAGGAGATGATCTTTGACGCAAGCAGCGCCTTGCGCAGGTCTTCCAGGAACGAGGCGCGATCACTTTCAATCGGCAGCACGCCGCCACCGGCGCTGCTGGAGGGCCCGGCGGGACCGGCGAGTTTCTTGCTGGCGGTGACCCGTTCCTCTTTCAGGGCGGAGAGGGCGCGCGCAAACACCGCTTCTACGATCAGCGTGACGGGGATGCCCGTATCGAGGGCGTTGATGCCGGTCCACTTACCGGTGCCTTTCTGCCCCGCCGCGTCCAGGACGGTGTCCAGGACGTAGGTACCGTTTTCGTCTTTTGTCTTGAGGATGTCCGCGGTGATCTCGATCAGATAGCTGTCCAGGTCGGTCTTGTTCCACTCGGTGAACGTCGCGTGCATCTCCTCGTTGCTCATGCCCAGGCCGTACTTCATCACCTGGTACGCCTCGCTGATGAGCTGCATGTCGCCGTACTCGATGCCGTTGTGAACCATCTTGACGTAATGGCCGGCTCCCTCAGGCCCCACCCAGTCGGCACACGCCTCGCCGTCCGGTGTCTTGGCGGCGATCGACTGAAAAATGTCCTTAAGGTGCGGCCACGCCTCGGGGTTGCCGCCGGGCATGATGCTCGGTCCGTGCCGGGCGCCCTCTTCGCCGCCGGAGACGCCGGTACCGACAAAGAGAATTCCCTTCTCTTTCAACTCACGGGTACGGCGTATCGAGTCGGGGTAGTGGGAGTTTCCGCCGTCGATAATGATGTCTCCCTTCTCGAGATGGGGCAAGATCGATTCGATGAACTTGTCCACCACCTCGCCCGCTTTTACCATGAGCATTACCCGCCGGGGTCGTTTGAGTGAGGCGGTCAGCTCTTCGATGCTGTAGGTCGGCAATATCGTGTCGCGCCCCGCCGCGGCGTCGTTCATGAAATCTTCTGTTTTGGATGAGGTCCTGTTGTAGACCGCCACGGTGTAGCCGTGGTCGTTCATATTGAGAACCAGGTTCTGCCCCATTACCGCCAGGCCTATCAGGCCGATATCCGCTGTCTTGTCTGCCATCTTCTGTCTCCTTGCTGTTATAGGTAATTACGATGATTACCGGTTTTGTTGTCCTGCGGTCTTATGGATGTGCGTCAGGCGCTGCGCCCGCGGCGAAACGGTTCGCGTGGGCCCACAGCCCCATCGCCGGCGCAGAGAGGAAAAAGACGCGTTCGCCGTCGCTCATCGTGTTCCAGCCGTCGCTCATCGTCGTCGGATCGTACCGCCGTTGCGTCTCCGCGAGATCGGCATACCGAAATCCGACCCCTTCCACCTCCTCGCGGGTGAGGTCGCCGGGGGCGTAGGTGATCTCAAAGCGTCCCTCGCTGGATCCGTGAATCAAATGAGCCGCGGCGCTGAGGTTGTCACGAAGCTCTTCGTTTTCTTCTACCGCTGCCAGGGTTGCCGGCGTTCCACGGTAGCCGTATTTGCGGATCAGCCGGTCGATCTCACGGTCCTCGCCGAAGCTCTGTACCGCCGGGGCAAGGACGGTCAAACGCCCTCCGTCGGCGATCGCCATCCGGCTGCGGTAGATCGCTTTGTTTCCCAGCCAGGTGCTGTGAAACTCCTCCGGGTCCAGCCACGCGACCACGTGCTGCGGTGCCTCTTTTAGCATCGTGAAGTTAACCTGCAACGCCAGTTCGGAGGCGTCGTAAAAACACTGCAACCCGCGACCGGCAAACAGTCCGCGCACCACCGGTTCACCGTTCTCGCGGCCGATCACCGTCTGGATGTAGACCACCGGCAGGTGAGAGAGGAAGTGCTCCGCCGCGTAGTTCAGGACGGCCCGCACCGGCGTATCCGCCCGCCCCATCATGCGCTCCATTCCGTACACCGCCCCCAGAAAATGACTGCGGTTGATTCCGTGGACGCCACCGGTACCGACCAACAGGTTCTTGGCGTGGTTTGCCATGCCGACCACCTCATGCGGCACGACTTGCCCGATTGAGAGGATCATATCGTGTCCTCCCTCCGCAACCAGCCGGTTGACCTGCGCCGGCCACGGCCAGTCCAGTTTGCCCTCACTCTGCTCGCGGATGAACTCGCGGGGGACCTCGCCGAGGGTCACCAGGTCGTTGCGCCAGTCGTGGGCGCGGAAGAGTGACGCCGGTACGTCAGGAAACATGATTTCCCGTTCACGGTCGGAGACGGGACGGTGCGTTCCCAGCGCCGGGAGCACATCGGTCAGATTTCTTCCGGCGATCTCGTGGACCATTCCGGTGATCTGCCCGGCGTAGGAATAGTACCGCGTGAAGTCCGGCGGTACCGCCAGAATCCGGCGTGCCGGACCAAAGTGGTCCAGGATTTCCGCGATAGCGGTGTTGATCTCTGCGGGAGTGAGACGGGCATCGGGCCCGCCCCACTTCAATACGTCTGCCATTGCGGCTCCTTTGGGAGCGCCGCCTCAAACGGCGCGGTGTAACGTGCCTGCTCCGCGTCAGTATACTCGCCATGGAGAAATTGCGGCAGGACCTCAGCGCGAAACCGGCGCCAGCTTTCTTCTTCACGTCCCGGAACGATGGGAAAGAACGCGGTCCCCGCTTCCACGGCGGCGGAGAAGTCGCCGGGAGCGTCGCCGACCATCAGGACCGGGCGCTCCGGACCGGCGGTGATCAGTTCCGTCAGGACGCGCGCTTTGCCGCCGGGATACTGGCCGTACAACGCGGCAACCTCCTCTGCGAGTCCGGCGTGCTGCCATTCATCGATGAGCACGTCCGTAGGCGTCTGACTGACTACCACCAGTTCCGCGGACTGGCCGGCGGCGCGGAGAATCTCCGGAACACCGGAAAACACGCTGACGCTCCGCTGGTTCTGCCGGGTGGCGGCATCGACGTTTTGCGACCAGCGTTGCACCGCGGCGAGCTCCGCGGCGGCGGGTGAATCGGCCGACAGTTCACGAATCGTCGCGGCGAGTGAATCGGTTGATACCGTTCCGTCGGCCCCGCCGTGGGCGCGTAAATGGGGCAAGCGGGGGATTTCCGGCCCGGAACTGCCGGGTGGGTATCGCCGCCGGAGCAAGTCCAGCGTCCTCAGAAGCAGGACGAAACGGTTGGACGCGCGGGTGCGCGAATAGAGCGCCGAGAATAGCCACGTTTCGGTTGCGATCCCGGCGATACGCTCCAGCCCGAAATGGGTCAGGAAGAGTGGCGCAAAGGAGGTGCGCTGTTTTGATTCCATCGAGTCCAGGACACATCCATCGGAATCAAGAACGATGAGCGGTCTGGTGCTGTCGAGGGAGCCTCGGATACGCGGCACAGGTTTCGTTTCCTTTCGAATTACGGTACGTAAAGGAAGTATATTGGGCGCGGCCGCGTGCGTCAACGCGCCAGGTCGGGGGCCGGAGCCACCTGTCCACCCGCGGCGCGCGCCTGTCGGCTCGGTGCGCCCGTCTGATGACCCGGCCGTCGCCCGGCTCGACGGCCCTACCGTTTCCGGGCGCTCACCACCGCCTGCATGTGCGCGCGCCCTTCCAGCGTTACGTTATCGAACCCCAGTGCGGTCAGCCGGGGAATCGCCTCGGAGGCGAGCATCACGTACCGCGGTGACTGATCGTCGATATTGTGGAGTACCCACTTGCGCAACAGTTCCGTTCGCCCGGAGGCGAGAAACGCATCAAAAAAGCGGCCCACCTGGTAGGTAAGCGCCTCGAAACGCTCCTGTCCGTCCGGGGCGTATTTGTCCGCATTGGCGAACAGGCCTCCGCCGCGCAACGTGCGGTGGATCTCCTTTTCAACCTCGTCGCGGTACTCCCATTCCAGGTTGTGAATGGTAAACGCCGAAGCGACCACGTCCCACGAATCCTCCGGCTGGTCCTGCAGAAACGCCAGCGCGTCGGCCTCAACAAGCGTACACAGCGGAGAATGAACGTGTTCCCGCGCCTGTTTCAGCATCTCCGGATCGTTGTCAACGGAAGTTATGACGACCCGCCGTCCCTCAGCGGCGGTGTGCGAGGTGGCCAGCTCCTCCAGCATTCGGGTGGTAAAGCCGTTACCCGTCCCGAGTTCCAGAATCCGAATCGGTGTGGCCTCGTTTCCCCGCGTCTGCTGCGCC
>JAQIBO010000355.1 GCA_027859055.1 Spirochaeta sp. | reverse complement strand
GCATAAGCATTTGGTCGAGATTGAAAAAGAAATCCGCGAGGCAACGGCGAAACACAACGAGTTCTTGAAAGAACTCGGACTCCCGCCATTGCCGGAGTAGGTGGCGAAGAAAGGGGAGTAGGAGGGTGGTTTGTCCCTGCGCGGAATGCTTAACCGTTTCGAGTCCAACAGCATGCGTTGCCGTTACGTTCCGCGTCGAGCGGCTGCTAATACATAGGAATATCCTATTCTCCAAATGGCTATCGTACGTCGAGGATTCAGATCTCGACTGACCAGTAGTGTATTGGCAGTTGGAATTCGTTGCGTAGGTACTCGATATAATTCTGACATTCATCGTCCAGGTCCGCTTCACCGACCACTACAAGTTCGTCGGCATTCCGGCGTCCGGGCCAGAATCCGTAGTCAAAAAGCTGCCCAAGAGCTTGTCGTACGCATGACCGCGCGTCAATCCCGTTCTTGATTTCAAAGAAAGTGTGCTTGTTTCCGTTTTGTAGTACCACGTCGATGCGATTACCGCCGATTGGATTTTCCCAGCTTACCGAACCCTCACCGTATTCGCTGGTAAGCCGTCGGATCAGCTTCGTCTGAATCAACGAATGTCGGATATCGACATTTACAGTCATCTCGGCTGACGTGTAAGAATGATGCGTCGGAAGTGCCTGGTTGTTCTGGATAAAAACAAAAGGTGAATTATCGCTCGGTGGCGTATCCGTTGATTCGTGTGTGCTTTCGACTTCCCGATAGATCGGAAGGAGTTCATCAAAAGCGGTAAGGATATCGTCGATGTCGACGCCATTCGGCGACGACAATACTCCGAAGAAAATAAACGTGTATGGTCTTACCCAGTCCGCCGGAATCTCAGTCATATTCATCGTCGGACTTCGGTTTTCCTGCCAATACCACATCCTATACCGGGAGAAAATTTCAATATCCATTTGAAATAGATTGTGTATGCTGTTTCCATCTGCGAAAGATATCTTTAGATTGCCCAATATATTTTTCTGCGGTTCTTATATTTTTAATCTGATATATTCCTGTATTTTTTATCATTTTTATTCCCAAATTCAAGATAACGAAAGAGCTCAGTTGCGCGGCGGTAGCTACGACAACTGGAGCGACGTGTTATCCGGCAATCGCATTTGCGCTGTGCCGTCCGGTCTCTTGTTGGAGCCTGTGTCCTAGTTCGGAAAGTTTCGCCACAGAAGTCGTCTCACACGTCCATACAGTCACCACGTGCCATCCAAGAGACTCCAAAAACGCACGGTTTTGTTGATCACGTATACGATTATACTCAATCTTTGCGGACCAGAAGACCTCATTACTTTGAGGCAGTTTTCCTCGTGGACAGTCGTGTCCGTGCCAAAAACACCCATTTACGAAAACTACGGTTGAATACTTCGGAAGCACAATATCTGGGGTACCGGGTAGATCAGACCGATGAAGACGGAATCTATAGCCAAGTCGATGAAGAAGCGATCTAACGAGCAGTTCCTGCCGCGTATTCCGGTTCTTCACTCGAGACATAATCTCGCGCCGCTTCTTCTCCGGGTATACATCCATTTATGTAAACATTGTGGGCACAAGCCGACAACTTGTAAACCTGATCAGCTACTGCCTTTGCAAGTAAAGGCGGCACTGCATTCCCAATCTGCCTCGCGATTTCAATCTTGGATCCCGTGAAACGGAATTCGTCTGGAAATGACTGAAAACGGGCGGCCTCGCGGTGCGTGATCGGGCGGTGTTGTTCGGGATGCAAGTAACGACCTTTTTCCGGCTTGAAAAACTCGGTTCTGATCGTGAACGCTGGACGCGCCCACCAAAGTCTACCGAATAAATCGGTGCCACCAGAAGGCTTGTTAATCCAGCATTGGGGAGTGAGATCCGGAGCAACTCGTTGCAAGTCAAATCGGTTCATTCCCTCTTCCGGAATCGCACGGTATCTCGCTCGACTCAACTCGGTGGGATTTCTTCCGAAATGCAAATTCAGCGGAGGATTGGTGTCTCTTATCTCCGTTCCCACGGGTGACGGAAGGTCGCCGATCGCGTCAGACACCGACCGCCATGGCTCTGCATCGGCTCGATATGTACCACCAAGGACAGTTAGTTGCTCGGGTGATTTATTCGGATTGTAGTGGGACCGAAGCGGCGGGAAAAATCCTTTCGGATTCTGGTCTTTCGACCCGACAATGAATGCTCGTTTCCGTGTTTGAGGTCCACCATAATCTGCGGCGACTAGGAGCCCTGACCATATTCGAAAATCCCGCGCGGTTGCCCATTCTTCAATCTCTTTGTGCTCGAGTGAACCAAGGAGTTGGGGCACATTTTCCATTACGAACATACGGGCTCCGCTGGCGTCTACAACGCGCATAAACGGAATCCAAAGCTTCTTTCTTGGATCATCGGCCCGTTTTTTGTTGAGAAGGCTGAAGCCCTGGCATGGTGGCCCGCCAACTACCAAGTCTGCCGTCGGGACCTGAAAATCGGGAGCATCGACAATGTCGACGATATCGCCCGGAGTACAGACTCCCCGAAAATTGGCGTTATAGGTGTTCGCAGCATGTTGGCTGAAATCGTTCGCCCAAACAGTCTCAAATGGGTAGTCGCTCAGCCATTCAAAACCGATTGAAAGCCCGCCTGCGCCGGAAAACAAGTCAATCAGCTTCAATGTCTTACTCATTTCCCCACCTCAAGAATTACTATACGCATGTTACCATCACTTGTCCAGTCTATGAACTTCATCATGACATACGTTGCACAGCGTTTGGAGATTTTCCATTTCGTTTGTTCCACCCGCCGCGTGGTGAATCACATGGTGAAGCTCCAAGAACCTTGGATCACTCGGATTCCAATCTTCGTACGTCCACCCGCAATTTAGGCAAGCAAACTTATCGCGTTGAAGGACACGACGACGAGTCGCGTCACTGATGTTACGGTCATGAGCCGGAGCTTGGCGATCTTCTTCCAATATATACACGCCGATCGGTAGATTAGGGTTACCGGATTGGCGAGTTACAACAGGCCAGCCTTCTTCGGTTCGCAATTCTCGAGTTCGACGGGCCCATTCAGTACTCTGTGCAACGTAACTCAGTTCCTCTCCGGTAACCTGTTTACCCACATTCCTTCGTAAATATTCGAGAATTTTCTGTCGACTTCCTTCTGGCCGTTTGCGAATCTCGTTTGCGACATTCCAGCGATGAGCTGCATCACGATCCTGTTCCACATCGATCAGTACGTAGTCGTTCGGTGCTAGATCGTCCAAGATGATGTCGCTTTCGCCGAGTTCTTCAGCCTTGATCATCTGAGAAGCCGTCATACCGGTGATGATTTTCCATCCAAATTCCACACGCAGTTCCCGAACACGACGGGCCCACTCGCTGATGCCGGCAACTACGGCGAGCTCTTTTTCACTAAGTACCGTCCGCGGATACTCCAAAAAATACGATAGAAGGCGATCACGCGCTGACTTTTGAAGGCCATTGGCTACCAAAGACTTCCCTATTTCCCGAATTGCATCGAATCCTGGAACCAGCGCGATTACTCGATCCCTAAGGTCTCCGGAAATGGACTTCTTCTCAAATTCTTGTAGGATCTTGCGAAGCTCAATTAGCATTTCATTGGTTTGGTTCATAACAACGATGGAATCGTACCATTCGCTAAAGATGATTGCCAGATAACGACGCGCATCACCTGCGCCCTCGCAGGAGCGAAAGCGACGAGAAGGCGTCTGGTGAATGCGTCATGTTATGTGG
>JAQIBO010000264.1 GCA_027859055.1 Spirochaeta sp. | reverse complement strand
CGCCGGGGACGCGGCGGATGAGCGCTCTGCGAGACTGCGGGGCGCGGTGGCAACCGCCGGGTCCGTGCTGGCACTGCTTCCGCTGGTGGTCATGGCGGTGGTCCTCGTGCGCGAGTTACCGGGGATTACTGCGAATGCCGCGCCCGTATCGGTACAGATCCTCGGCGGCTGGCGCGCGCCGATTGCGATTCCCCTTCGGCTGGACGGACTGGCCTGGCTCTCATCGGCACTGGTGGTGATCATATCCGCTGCGTCCGGGGTCGCCGCGCTTTCGCATCGCGAGTACGGTCCGCACTTCTTTTTCTTCCTCATGATGCTGGTTGCGGGTATGCAAACGGTGGTCCTGACCGCAGACCTCTTCACGATGTTCGTCGGTTTCGAGATCATTGCGATCGCCGCGTACGTCCTTATCGCCTACGACCGGACCGATGAAGGACTGCTGGCGGCGTTCAAATACCTCATGCTGAGCTCGGTGGGAATTCTCTTTTTCCTGTTCGGGGTGTTTCTCGTGTACCGGGAGCTGGGCACCCTCTCCCTGCTTGAGGTCGCCGTGCACGTCCGCAATAGCGGGATCGCCGGGAGGCCGGTGATACATCTTGCGGTGGCCTCCCTGGTGGTGGGTATCGGCGTGCGCACCGCGTTTATCCCTTTCCATACCTGGCTTCCCGAGGCGCACGCCTACGCACCGCACCCGATCAGCGCGGTTCTCTCGGGCGTGCTGATCAAGGTGTCCTTTTTTGCGATGGTTCGCGTCCTGGGCGTTTTTTCCGGGGCGTATCTGATGTCCCTGCTCATGTGGATCGGCGGGATCACCGCCGTAACCGCGGTGATCTGGGCGTTGTCGCAAAGCGATGCCAAACGCCTGCTCGCCTACCATTCGATCTCTCAGATGGGTTACGTCCTCGCCGCGTTTGGCGCCGCGTCCGCGTTGGCGCTTCCCGCGGCGTTCCTCCACGCGATGAACCACGCGTTTTTCAAAAGCCTGCTCTTTCTGGTGGTGGGTACGGCGATCCACATGACCGGCGAACGCAACCTCTATCGCATGCCACCGATCGGTCGTCGGGCCCCGCTACTTACAGTGGCGTATTTCATCGGCGCCGCCTCGATCGCCGGAATCCCGCCGTTTAACGGCTTCGCCAGCAAGCAAATCGTCCTTGCGGCGGTGAACGGGGCCGCCAACGGGACGGCGGTGCGCGGCGTGGGGCTGCTCCTTTCGATCGCGTCGATCGGGACGGTTGCCTCGTTTCTGAAACTGTCGCGAATTGCGCTGCCGGGGCCGCGCCGCGACGCTTTCGACGCCGCCGCGATCGGGGCGCCGGGCCGCCTGATCTACGGACCTGCCGTTCTTCTATCGCTTCTGTGCGTCGCCGGCGGGTTGTTCGGTCGTGAGATCGTCTTCTTCCTCATCGGCGTTCTGCGACCGGCAGGCGACGCCGCATCGTTCGTACCCGGGACCCTGTTCAGCCCCACCAAGATTCCGGACACCCTCATGACGGTGACACTCGGTATTCTGCTGTTCTTTGGTGTTCGGAGCACACGCGGCGGCAAAATCACGCACAAAATTCGCTCCCTCACGCCGGATCTCGGTACCGTTCTGGTGATGTTTGTGCTTGGTCTGGGCCTGTTCGCCGGTCTGGCGTATATCTGAGAACTGGTCAACTGTACCGCTCGCTTTGAAAGACCGCGTTATTGTAGTACTTTTGCGATGTGACAGATTCCCAGCAGACAGACGAAGGTGCACGGCCCCGGCGCATTTTCTTCATTACCGGCCTCATCGCCCTCGCTTCCCTGGCGCTGATTGGGAATTACTTCAACCTGCCGCTTTTTTTCAACGTGGATCTTATCTTTGGCAGTATCGCGGCGGTGGTGGCGCTCCGGTACTACGGTCCGTTCTGGGCGGTAGCGATCGCGGTTGTCGGCGCCTCCTACACGTACGTCCTGTGGAACCATCCCTACGCGATTGTGATCTTTACCTGTGAGATTCTCTTTGTAGCGATCGCCTATACCCGCGGCGCCAGGAACGTCGTTCTCACCGACACGGTGTATTGGCTCGTTCTGGGTATGCCGCTGGTTTTTCTCTTCTACCGCGTGGTGATGAGTTTAGGGCTCTCCGCCACCGCGTTGATCATGCTCAAGCAGAGCATTAACGGCATTTTCAATACCCTTGTGGCGGTACTTCTCATCAGCCTCGTTGAGTACCTCGGTCCACGTGTTGAGACCCCGATACCGCTCTCCCGCCTTCTATTCATCGCCGCGGTAGCTTTCGTCTTCTTTCCCGCCCTGATTATTACCGTCGTATTCAGCAGGCTTCAGGTGCGCAATGTCCAGGAAGACGTGCAGACGATGCTCTCAAGTATGTCGGGTTCCGCTCAAGTGACACTTCAGAATTGGCTTGATGAGGATGTTCAAATTGTGAGGAGTGTCGGCCGGGGGTATCCGGAATACACGGACTCGGAAACGATCGGAGACACCAGGGTGTTTGGAGACACCGTCGCGCAACGCTTCTACGCCCTCGGAGTGCGCGGTTTTTCCGATGACGCCGGTACCGCAGATGAACTCTTCACATACGGAAAACAACCCGATGTGGTGTCGCGAATCTCGAGAGCATCATTTGTCGGATCCGGACCCACCGGCAACGAGGGAGGATTCGTGTTGCGCGTTCTGGACGACACAAAAACGGAAACATCTTCTCAAATCATCATTCTCGATCCGCTGTTCGACGAGTCCGGCCTGATCGGGTTTTCTTACGGCGCCGTATCCGGCGCCCGGATAGATGCCCTTCTGGAGGCGGTAACTCAGAGCTGGACGATCGACGCGGCGCTGGTAGCTCCCGACAACACCGTTATTGCGGAAACGGGTGGGGCGGCAACCGCGATCCGCGCCTATCTTTCCGGGGAAGGCGGCAACGTATCCGCCGTCACCGAGGATATCCAACTCTGGACACCATCCGCTGAGGTGAATCGTTCTCGTATGACCCGCTGGAGCTCCTCAGTATACATCCAGGAAAAGGTGCTGCACGCCGAAACGGGCGTACGCATCGTCTTTGCCGGCAACGTGGCTCCGTACGAGGACAGGCTTCACCGATGGTCCCTCTACATACTTACCACGATCCTCACCGTTGTTGTGATTGCGGTGGTTGTCGCGGAACGTTTGAGTAAGCGCCTGCTCAGACCGGTGAACGGTCTCACCAGAATCACCGAAGACCTCCCGCGACGCGTGGAAACCGGCGAGACGGTGCGGTGGCCGCACACGCGCATTTTTGAGATCGACGTCCTGGTACACAACTTTCGTGAGATGGCGCGGAGCTTGAGGGGGGAATTCGTCGAAATTCAGACGGCAAATCGGGAGCTTGAAGAAGCCAGGCACAAAGCCGACACGGCGAACAGAGCCAAGAGCGAGTTTCTGGCCAACATGAGCCACGAGTTCCGCACACCGATGAACAGCATTATCGGTCTCTCAAACGTGCTTTCCGAGGCCGATCTCAACGGTAAAGAGGCGGAATACGTCGGCTACATTGGAGACTCCGCGCGCTCTCTCCTGGACCTCATCAATTCCGTCCTGGATTTTTCCAGAATCGAAGCGGGCAAAATAGAGCTTCACCCGGAACCGTTCAGCGTCCGCGACCTGGTCCGCAGCGTAGCGGGACCGCTTGGCGTGCAGGCGGCAGGCAAAAACCTCTCTTTGGAGTGGCGGATAGACGATGATACCCCCGATATGGCGGTCGGAGATCGGGCCAAACTCACGGAGATGTTGAACAATCTCCTGGGTAACGCGATCAATTACACCGAGACCGGCCGAATTGAGCTGACGGTTCACACCGTTGAAAAGGGAGAAGACGAAGCCGTTTTTGCGTTTCGCATACAGGACACCGGACTGGGAATTGCGCCGGATCGTTTGGAGGACATCTTTGAGAAGTTCAGCCGGGTGAACGACGGGGGTGAATCCACGCCCAAAGGCACCGGACTGGGGCTGGCGATCGTGAAGAAACTTGCCGAAAAGATGGGCGGGTCAATCGCGGTGGAGTCGGAAATCGGTTCCGGTAGCACCTTCACCCTTACTATCCCGTTCAAACTGCAGCGATCACCTCCCGCAGCGGAAGGTGGCGAACACGGTGGTGGAGATGAACGGGAGATCGTTCCCGTCACAGGCCTGTCGATCCTGGTAGCGGAAGATCAGAAGGTCAATCAGCTGGTTATCCGTGAATTCCTGAATAAGGACGATCATCAGATCGTCTTTGCCGCCGACGGGCACGAAGCACTCCACGCACTTGAAGCGGCGGAACGCAATCCCTTCGATCTGGTTCTGATGGATGTGAAGATGCCGGAAATGGGCGGAGTTGAAGCGATCGGTCGGATACGAAACCACGACGGTTCACAATACGACCCTGCCATACCGATCATCGCCCTGACCGCGTATGCGATGGCCGACGATCGCAAAACGATCCTGGATGCAGGTGCCGACGACTACGTGACCAAGCCGATCGACCTCAAAGCGCTTCGCAAGGCGATATACGATACTCGACCAAATTCGTATATTTAAAAGTGAACTGACTGAACAGCCGGCACATTGGTACCGGTCATGAATCGATTTGGTACGACAAAGAATATGAAAGCACACTTCCCGTCTCAACCTTCACACAACGCCTTTGACCGATCGCCGGCACTTCTGGCAATTCTGGACGCCGAGTTCACGTTTATCAACGTCAATCGCGCGTATGCCGAGCAGGCGGGGTCTTCCGTGGACGATCTCATTGGACGTAATTATTTCGATCTCTTCCCCGATGAAAACGCCGAAGCGGTCTTTCGGCAGGTTCGGGACACACGACAGCCGTATTCCGCTGTCGGGCAGCCGGTCGATGATCCGCGCAACCGTGAGATGGGAGGCACCTACTGGGACTGGCACCTCGTCCCGATCGAGGGTGCGAGTGCCACGCCGGGGACAGGCCATCTGGCATTGACGATACACGATGTTACCGAAGAGATGTTGCTGAAACGGGAGCTCCAGTACAACTACGAGACCTTGCGTTCCGTGTTTGAACACACCTCCGTTGCGGTCGTCCGGACCGACACCAATTTCCATCTTCTGTTCGCCAACCAGGCGTATTTCACCCTTCTCGGATCGGCCGCCGGTGATCGCGTCGGCGAAGTCTGCGGCAGCCCCGGCGAGCTTCCCCGGGAGTTCTGCTCCGCCTGGCGGCAACGGCTTCGCCAGGTGGCGGAAACCGGTGATTCCGTGACGTTCGATTTTGACTTGCCGTCCCGCACCGGCTCCGATCACACCTACCAGGCGGACGTGAACCCTGAGTATAATCCTGAGGGTACGGTCCGCTCGGTGATCACGTTTATTAACGACATCACCACGATGAAAGAGCGGGAAGAAGAGCTGGAAAATCTGCTCATCGAGATGAACCACCGCATCAAAAACAATCTGGCGACGATCGAAGCGTTGGCTCGGGTCGAATTGGACGTCGGGGACAAGAGCAAAGCCGCGGCGATCGACGATATTATCAGCCGGATCAACGCCATCGGGCAGGTGCACCAGACGCTCTACGAAACACGTAGTTTTTCCGAGGTGGCGATCGGGCCGTATATACGCGAGTTGCTTGATTCGCTGTTGGCGGGGGCAGCGACCGGGCCAGGCACGTACGTTCCGCGTGTCCGCGCCGAGGACCTCAACGTCTCCTCCAAAGTCGCCACCAAACTTGGTCTCATGCTGGCGGAATTGACCACCAACACCATCAAGTACGCTGCGTGCCCCGCCGGCTGCGAAATATCCGTTGATGTGACCGTTGCCGACGAGAGAGTGACGGTGCGGTACCATGACGGCGGACGCGGTCTCGATCCATCGGTTCGGTCAATCGCGGACCTTGCGGCGGGCACGGGGGTCATGATTCTTCACGCTCTCGCCGGAGACCTCGGTGGAACGATTGAGCTTGATACCGCTGAACTTGATACCGCGGCGAAACCGGCCGTGTTTGTGATCCGCTTTCCCACCGGCACCCAGGCGATGTGATACGATTATCCCCGGAGGCCCTCTCATGGAATATCATATTGTAACCGGTGCGTCCCGCGGGGTCGGCGCCGCCCTGGTGGAACAGCTGATCGGCCCGGAGGCCACCGTGTTTGCGGTATCCCGAACCGTTTCGGACGAGCTGGTGGAACTCGCCGCCGACCGGGGCGGGTCGCTCCGGTGGTTTCCAATGGACCTGAGTGACCCCGAGGTGGTCGACGTGCTTATGGCACGTATCGCCCGCATGGTCACAGAAGAACCCGCCTCGCGGATAACACTGATCGCCAACGCCGCACAGATTGAGCCGATCGGTCTTGCCGGCACGCTTTCCACCGCCGATATCGCTCTCGCCGCGCGGCTCAACCTTGTCACCCCCATCGCACTCACCCAGCAGTTTGTACGCCTGTTTGGTGACACCCCCGTTCCAAAGCGGGTCATTCTGATATCCTCCGGCGCCGCCCGACGGGTCATGCCGGGGTTATCGGTATATTCAGCGACAAAAGCGGGCATCAACGCGTTTGTCGCCTCGGCGCAGGCGGAGGTGGAGCGTCCCGGCGGTCCTGAGGACCTGCGCATATACGCCGCATCACCGGGGCTGGTGGATACGGGGATGCAGGAAACGTTGCGGGAAACCGATGAAACCGCGTTGCCGGAGCGGGAAAACTACCGTGCGTGGCAGGAGGAGGGTACGCTTTCCACGCCGGCCGAAGCTGCCGGCAAAATTCGCACACTTTTCGACCGCGACGACATCCAACCCGGCTCGTTTGTGCACTACCGGGATTTGTGAGGGACCCACTGTAGGCTCGGGCGGCGAGGCGGACTGTCCGGTTTGTTCGGTCGTTCTCCGCACCCGCACGCCCGCCACATGGTCACGGAAGAACGTACGAGACTGCTAACTGGACATCATGTTCCGGTAAGCCACGATAACGATGCATCGAGGGCTTCATGAATGGTCTCCAGAGGAACGAGTTCGGAATCACGAAACGGCTTGCCCCCAGGGGCGCGGCTGACTCGTATCGGCAGTTCCACACAGTATTCGGGTACGGGATCCAACCCATCCGTGTGAGCAAGGACGGCGGCGTAATCGATGGAACCGCGATGTAACGCCGTGAAACGCATTCGATCTCCCTGAAGGGATGCGTTTTTCAGATGCATCGAGACGAGGCCCGGACCGAGGTCCTGTGCATCGGTAACGGGATCGAGGTGTGGTTGATGGGTGAGCAGGTTGCCGGGATCGTAGTTAAGACGAATCCAGGGATTATCGTATTTGGTGATAAATGCCCGTGCCGCCGCTGCGTTGTCGATGATATTGGGTCGACCGTCCCCGGGGTTCTCCAGGGCGATAACCACACCGGCGGCCTCCGCCTCACGGGCCAAACCGTCAATACGTTGAAAGAACGTCTCCTGGAACTCCGTTTTGGCGGCGTTGGTCACTACCCGGCGTGCCCCGAGTTGTGACGCAAAACGTATGCGACGACGAAGCTGTTCGTCTCCATCGGGAGCTCCGATGTCGATGTGAGCAGAAAAGGCAACGCACGATATGCCGGCTGCCTCGGCGGTACGTCGCATCGATCCGGCCAGCCGGTCGGTGAAGATATCCTCGTCAAAAGGATCGGTATATCCCTGGATGAGTGCCGGTTCAATCGCGCGGACTCCCAAGGATGGCCTGTACTGTCAATAGTAGACACGGCCACTTTATGCGGCGCTCCTTTGTGAGAAATAGTTTTCGGCGAAGATCGCCGGGGCGAGGTTTCCTAAAGCCGAGTGGCGTCGAATTCGGTTGTAGAACACCTCGATGTATTCTTGGATAGCTGACTGGGCCTCAAGGCGGGTCTGAAAGCGACGGTGGTAAATCAACTCCTCCTTTAGCGTACCCCACAAGCTTTCCACCGGAGCATTGTCGTAGCAGTTCCCCTTACGAGACATCGAGGGTCTCATTTCCAGCGCGACAACCGAGCGCTGGTAGCTCGCCGCGCAGTACTGACTGCCCCTGTCGGAATGATGGATGCAACCCGGCCTGGGCTTGCGGTATCGAACCGCCCGATCCAGCGCCGTATGGGTCAACTCTTTGGTCATTCGACTTCCCATCGCGTGCCCGATGATCTCTTTTGTCGCCAGATCTTTGACGCCGGCCAGATATAGCCAGCCCTCATCGGTCCAGAGTAGAGTAAGAAGCAGGGCGTAGTCGGACTATTTCCCTGCTTCTCCTCTCCGAACCGTACGTGCGCCTCTCAGCGCATACGGCTCTCCATTCAAGCGTGGCTCATAGCCATCGCAACATCCCTGTAGCGAGAGGTGACGGTGTTTCGTTGCTCCGTCCTTGGTAGATACGGGTTGGTTTCCGGGTTTCGCCACCTGAATTGACCTTTTGGGCTGGTTATCAGCCGCCTGAGTGACACACCACATACGACATCGTTAGGGCTACGACCGAAAAGCACCCAGGTCTTTGCCATTCCCGGTTTGGGTCTGCGTACATTGCGCCTCATCAATTGCTTGATGGACGTCTTATACTTCCGTGCCAGCCAGTAGGCCAGTTTCCAGAACGCAATCCTGTCCAGCTTTGCGTAGACCGTAGCGGTGAAATCGGTGTATCGGTAGAAATTTGCCCATCCTGCCAGTCGGCTGTTCAGGCGTTCTACCATTGCGATCTTGTTCTCGCTGTAATCCCGCGAGAGTTCGTCAGCAATCGAACGCGCAAACGCTCGATACTTTTCCCACGGTATGGTTGTGACCGTGCGCATGGTACCTCGTGGCCCACGTTTTCTGATGATCCGGTGTCCAAGAAAGACAAACCCATCGTTGACATGCGTGACATGGGTCTTATCCATGTTCAGCGTCAGTGAGAGCTCGTCCTCGAGGAATTGCCGCATCAACTCGCGGATCGACTCAGCGTCACCCTTTGTGCCTTTGACGATGAGAACAAAGTCATCGGCGTACCGGCAGTATGCAACAGCCGGAATCCAGGTCCGTCCTTCACGCAGTGCGATAGGACGCTGCTCCGTGATCGTGCGATTCCAGTACCACCGGTCTTGCCGGGCTTTCTTGCCCACATAATGCCGATCCATCCATTGGTCAAACTCGTTGAGCATGATATTGGACAGAAGTGGTGATAGCACCCCTCCTTGAGGGACACCTTCTTCAGCCGCACGGAACAACCCTTTGTCGATATGTCCTGCTTTCAGAAACTTCCACAGGAGCGCCGTAAATCGCTGGTCTCGAATTCGTCCTCGCACGCACCGCATCAGCTTTTTATGGTGCACTGTATCGAAGTAGCTCGAGAGGTCACCTTCGATGACCCAGCGGCCGGCTTCGTGCGTGCCATCTTGTAGCTGTAGTTGTACGGTCCGTATCGCGTGATGGACGCTGCGTTCCGGCCGGAAACCGTACGAGAGGCGATGAAAATCGCTCTCCCATATTGGTTCCATCGCCATCAGCATTGCCCGTTGTACGATCCGGTCGCGCAAGGTTGGGATGCCCAACGGCCGTTGTTTTCCATTCGGCTTTGGGATGTACACGCGTCGAGCCGGTTGCGGCTCATAATCTCCCGCAAGCAGGTCGTGACGGATCTCTTCCAGGTACTGGTCAAGTTTCCGCTCGATTTCGGCTTTGTGTATTCCGTCAATACCGGCAGTGTGCGCCCCCTTACTGGAAAGAGTGATGCGCGCCGCTTCATGGAGCCATTCCCGTTGAGCGATGAGTCGGAGCATCCGGTCAAACCGCCGATGCGGATTGGATGCCGACCATGTTGCCAGCTTGCTCTGCATTTCACTGATTATCAAAGGTCTTCACCTCTCTCTGGTCAGATAATGTGCGGATTAAGCCGCCTGAACTGCCTTCCTTCGCCATGTGACGGTCTCTCTCCGCCGCGGACTACTACGAAGGCTCCGCCAGCTTGCAGGTCATCGGGGCCACACTCCCTTGGCATTCCATACAAGCCTTCCTTGGTTTGCGTAATTGGACTCAATCGCATTGGTGAGGTTGCCGATCGCAGTCTTTATCCTTGCGTTTCGCAAGTCGGGGCATAGCCACGAGGCTTAGCTGCGCACTTCCTGTGGTAGCCTCCGTGGAACCATACATGTATTCCACGTTTGCCGGTTCCCGAGACATGGCTGTTCTCCCAAAACCCTATACCCACCACCTGGTAAGCCGTGTAGGTGGTAGCGACATTTCAGCTCTCAGATGCGGGTTAATCGGTTCGTGTTCCTCAACCTTCCAACGCTCAGCCTGGGGGCGCATCTTGGTGTAACGACTTCGCCTCACG
>JAQIBO010000172.1 GCA_027859055.1 Spirochaeta sp. | reverse complement strand
ATCAGGCCGCTGCCAATTCGCAGCACGATCCGTTTTGCTGTGACGGTCAGCGGTTCCCGAAGGCGCATCGCCGCCATCACCTCGCGCACTACGTAAATACCGATGAGAATCATGATCGCGTTAAAAACGGCGAGGTTGGGACTGCGACGCAGGACCGCGAGTTCCCAAATCAAAATCAGCAGCGGAATCAGGTGGTGATACCCGGTCTTCAGCACTTCAAAAAAGCGGGGAATATCCGCGGCGGGAAGGCCCTGCAGTCCCAGTTTTGACGCTTCCAGGTGGGTGATATAGAACAGGGCAATATAACTCACAACCGCGGGAATGAACGCGGCGCGGATCACCTCAAAATAGGAGAGCGCCAGGTATTCGGCGATAATAAACGCCGCAGCGCCCATGATCGGCGGCATGAGTTGCCCGTTGGTGCTTGCGGCTACCTCGGTGGCCGCGGCTGTTTTTGCGGGATAGCCGACTTTGCGCATCAGTGGAATTGTAAAGGTGCCGGTTGTAACGACGTTGGCGATGCTGGAACCACTGACCAGACCGGTGAAACCGCTGGAGACGACCGCCGCCTTGGCGGGCCCTCCCTTGAACCGCCCGAGCAGCGAAATAGAGATCTCGTTAAAGAACTGCCCCGCGCCGAATTTTTCCAGCAACGACCCGAAAAGGACGAACAGGTACACAACGCGGGCGGAGACATCGAGGGGGATGCCGAAAATACCCTCGGTGGATAAGACGATCTGGCTGGTATACCGGGTGAGACTGACACCGCGCCAGGCGAGAACACCCGGCATGCTCTGGCCAAAGAAGGCGTAGACGGTGAAAAAAAGGGCGATAACCACCATTGGAATGCCAATGCCCCGGCGGGATGCTTCGAAAAGCAGCACGATAAGCGTGACGCTCATCACGATATCCCGTGGGGTCGGTATGCCCATTCGTGAGGATATTCCCTCCCAGTCCAGCACGATATACAACGCGGCAATGACCGCAATGGTCGCGATGATGAAATCGAGAAGCGGGGTATGCTTGAGTGAGTGAATCCCCGGAATATCCCGTGATCGCCGTCGGGTAAAGGGCACACCGAGAAACACCAGGGCCATCGCAAAGGCCAGGTGGACCGATCGGATCGTAATGCTGTCAATGATGACCAGTCGTGGCAACGAGAGCTGGAAAAGCGCCCACGCCAGGCTGATACCACTGATTAACCAGTAGTCGAATTTTCTGTATACCCGGGTGATTCCCGATTCTTCCTGCAGGATGCGTTCAAGTTCGCGATTCTCGCCCATACACTCCCGTACCTTTGAAGAGATTGCCGTTCACGACACTATAGAAAATCAGAATACCCGGAACAAGGTACCGACGGCGCGGCGTTCACCGCACCGTCGGAAAGTTCCATTCAGACCCGGCGTAGCCGCGTCAGGGAAGGATGTCCGGGTTGATCATATCGATCATACCCGCTTCCTCGTAGTACCGGACTGCGCCGGGATGGAGAGGGGCGGATTGACCCTGGAGCATGCTTTCCGGGGTGAGCACCGCGTACGCCGGATGAAGCGATTTGAACTCCTCAAAGTTCTCGAACACCTCTTTGGTGATCGCGTAGACGACGTCTTCGGGGACATCCGCGGAGGTGATCAGCGTGGCCTTGACACCGACGGTCGTGGCGTCCGACTCGTTCGCCGCCTGGGGATAGAAACTTGCCGGGATCTGCGCTTCCGCGTAGTACGGCCGCTCTCCGATCAGATCAGTAACTTCGGGGCCGACGATGTCAACGATGCGCACCTTGATACGGCCGCTGGTCGCCTCGGTGATGTTACCGTTCGGGTGGCCGACGGTGTAGAAGAACGCGTCGATCCGGCCGTCCTGCAGCAAGCTCGGTGCTTCCACCGCGCCCACCTGTTCGGCGTTGATATCGTCTTCGCTCAGGCCGAACGCGCCGAGAACGTCGAGGGAGTTCTGGAGCTGGCCGGAACCGGGATTACCGATGTTCACCCGCTTTCCCGCAAGATCGGCGATTGAGGTTACTCCGCTGTCTACCGACGCGATCAGGGTGATCGATTCGGGATGGATGGAAAAGACGGAGCGGAGATCGTCCTGAGGGTCGCCGTCCCATTCTGCCATACCGTTGAACGCCTGGTACTGCCGGTCCGACTGGGCGATTCCGAACTCCAGGTCCCCGTTGAGGACCGCGTTGATGTTAAATACGCTTCCTCCGGTTGACTCAACGGACGCGCGAATGCCGTACTCCTCGCTGTTCGCGTTCACCATGCGGCTGATCGCACCACCGGTCGGATAATAGACCCCGGTTACACCGCCGGTACCGATCGTTACGAATTGGGGCCCCGAAGATTCCCCTTCATCCTGACCACCGGCAACGGCGAAGCCGCTGACAAGAGCGAGAACCAACACTGTCAAAAGAACGTTTCGCATATTTCCTCCTTGCTCGTTCTATCTCAGGTAAAATCCCCTTTTGGCGGAAGAAAAGCAAGAGTATTCAATGATTTTTGCATATCTATTCACTAAAATGCCGATGTGAGCGGATCAGCCGGTGCAGGAAGTGTATATATACGTCCCGTCACGGGCACAGTAGGCGGTCAATGAACGCCCGAAAACGCATCCCGTATCGATTTCACGCGTTCGACCATCGGTCATGGGAGACTCGCGCGGAGTATGCCCGCAGAGGTGTACGCCGTCCTCAACGGCCTGTACGGATTCGCGGTTCCAGAGAAGTGAATAGCGGGACCGTTCGGAGACACGCCACGGCTCGTCGGCACGGGCAAGCGCCTCGGTAATGGCGTGCCGGTTGGCCCGGGCGTGGGTGACCGTTACCCCGTCAACGGACCACGCCAGGGGCAACGTAGCAAGAAGGCGGACGTGGTCGGTCGGAATTGTCCAGGTATCCGGTCGCCACGGGTCGCCACCGTAGCTGCGGATCGTGGCAGCGCCACCCTGGCCCAGCCAGTGCTTAAGAACGCGCTTCGGGGCAAACCGAAACCCTGCGACAAGCGGTTCCTGAGTGGCCGCGTCAATTCCCGCGTCCCTGACCAGGTCCGGTCGCAGAAGGAGGAGTGCCTGTAGAAACATCTCGTCGTGATTGCCAAGGACGCACTCCAGACTACCACGAGTCACGCCTTCGGCGACTCGCGCCACCACCGCGGCGCTTTCGGGACCGCGGTCGACAAGATCGCCGACCAGGACGATACGCGGAGGGGACGACGCTGTGGCAGTCGACGATTCGATTTTCTCGAGCATCGCCTCGAAGGCGGCGAATTTTACGTGAATGTCGCCAATGACAAACAGATTGTCCCGCACGAAACCTCCCGGAGATCAGTATACACGTCCCGGCAGGGTCATGCTAAGATTTGCGCATGATGCAAGCTGAGTACCTTCAACGGTTCGCCCGGGTCGCCCTTGCCGGACTGAATCTGCAACGCGGCCAATCCCTCGCGATTAAAATGGAACCGGAACACGCCGAGATCGCTGCGGTTGTCGCCGAGCACGCCTATCGCGCCGGGGCGCGATACGTTGACATCTGGGCCGAGTCCACCCGCTTTCTTCGCAGCCGCCTTGATCACAGCCTACCGGAGCATCTTGACTACGTCCCGGAACATCGGGCGTTACGAAATGCGGAGTTCCTTCGCGATGGCTGGGCGCTCTTGTCGCTGAAAGGGCCGATCGATCCGGCGGTCATGGAGGGCGCCGATGCGGAGCGTTCCGGACGGATTAACCGGGTTGTCAGCAGCGTTGACGCGCCGCTTCGCCGCGCGCTGGCCACCGACGAAACACAATGGCTGGTTATGGCGCCGCCGTCACCGAAGTGGGCGTCCCGTGTCATAGGCATCTCCGACGGGACCGCTGCGCTTGCGGCGATGTGGGAGGCGCTGGTGCCCGTTCTTCGCCTCAACGAGGATGACCCCGCGGCGTTCTGGAAACGCCACGGCGCAGGTCTCAAGGAGCGCGCGGCCACGCTGAACGACCTTCAGATCCGTTCGCTTCGCTTTCGGGATGACGGTACCGACCTTGACGTACCGCTGCACGCTTCCGCCCGCTGGATCGGGGGCGGCGCGACCACTCAGGGGGGCGTCGACTTTTCTCCCAATATCCCGACTGAAGAGGTTTTTACCGCCCCGAACGCGCCGAAAGTATCCGGACGGGTGGCGATAACCCGGCCGGTTCGTGTTCTGGGCGGCCTGGTTCGTGACGGCTGGTTTGAGTTTCGCGACGGTGCCGTCGTTGACTACGGGGCCACGTCCGGTGGTGACCATCTGGCGGCGTTCCTCTCCGTTGATGAGGGAAGCCGGTCGATCGGGGAGATCGCGCTGGTTGATTCCAGCTCGCCGATCTACCAGACCGGTCTGGTATTTGAGAACATTCTCCTTGACGAAAACGCCGCGTGCCATTTCGCCCTCGGAGCGGCATACCCCACCTGCATCGCCGGTGGCGCGCGGATGGACGATGATGAACTGATCGCGCACGGTGCCAACCGCAGCCGCCAGCACGTGGATTTTATGTTCGGCAGTGATGATATTGAGGTAAGTGCGGTCGCGGCAGATGGTGAAACGGTTCCGATCATGAAGAAGGGACGGTTTGCCCTGTGAGCATCCAGCGTGACCCGCGAGCGCGGGCGTTGATCTTTGACCTGGACGGAACGCTTCTGGACACGATGGCGGTCCACAAACAGGCGTGGCGGGAAACGGCTGTATCGTATGGCATTGATATAACCGACGAGGTGTTCGATGACTTCGCCGGTCGGACGAGTCACGATATCGTCCGCGTGCTCAATGAGCGCTTCGGCACGACGATGGATCCAGACGTGTTGGCGCTGGCAAAAGACCAGGCGTATGTTCGCCACGCAC
>JAQIBO010000147.1 GCA_027859055.1 Spirochaeta sp. | reverse complement strand
GAATCCGGGGCATGCTGGGTCACCTCGTCGACAGGGACTCACTTGCGCGGGATCTGGTGGAAGAGCGGTACGCGTTTCTCACCGACGCTCGATACGATATGGCCCGTATCGATATCCCCGTGCTGTGGATTCCGGGAGAGCACGATCATTGGGTTGATGCGTCGGAGGTGGAAGACATCATGTCCGTCGAGGCGGAAGCACCGCGGGAGATCGTCGGTATTCCCACCGGGCACAATCTGCGCAACAGCGACGATGCCGCGGAGGCGTTTCGAATGATCGCCGAGTACTGTGCCGATCTGGTCGGACTGGATTCCGATGCGGTTGCCCCATCCAGAGAATCCGTCCTGGAAGTGCTGGCCCGGGAACGGGAGCGGGTATACCGGCCGATCGATACGAAAACGGTGACCGGATACTGGTACTCATATCTCCTTGGGACGGAAGGTGAAAGTGAAGGCTACGATTTCTACGGAAACCTGACCGAGTTCAGGGATTTTATCTCCCGTGAGGTGACCTTACTTGACCCCCGCCCGGGCCAGATGATCGCCGACATGGGTTGTGGCACGGGACTGCTGACCGCCGCGCGGCTGAACAGGGTTATCGAGCTCAAAAACGCGTCCAGTGGTGAAGGTGCGACGAAGATCGTCGCCACCGACCTGATCCCGGAGGCGTTGAAACGTACCCGGGAGAAATGTGGGTTTTTACTCGCTCCGGAGGGAGCGGATTACGACGGTCCCGACGTCCTCCGCATGGGGGCCCTGTCGGTGCACTTCACAGCCGCCAATCTCGAGCCGGCACCGTCTCTCCCGCTTCGGGACTTCATAGCGCACCGCCAATTGCCGATCATCTTTCTGAAAGGACGCATGGACGGGCTCATGGACAGTGTGGTGGATACGTGGCAGAAGGAAAACTCCTCCGAACTGGCAGCGTTTCTCCGTGGCGACAACGTGGTGTTACCGCCGGGGGTGCCGGAAGCGGAACGTGCCCGGGAAATCCACCGGGCGTCACGGCGTATCATCGAGGGCACCGAGGTCGGCGACGTTGCTCCGGAGGCAGCGGGCAGCTACGACGCGGTCGTGGCAAGCCTCTTTATTTCCTACATCCTGAACCAGGACTACCTGCTGTATCAGTTTCACCGGATGCTGAAGCCCGGCGGAACGATCCTGGTCTCGTCGATGCGTCCGGACAGCGACGTTTCAAAGATCTTCACCGGTTATATTGACCAGATGGAGACGGGTGTCGCCGATGGTTCCCATCGGGCTGCTGCGAAGGCGATGCTGAACGAGGCGGCGGGTCTGTTCGAACTGGAAGAGGAAGGGTACTTCCGTTTTTACACCGAAGAGGAGCTGCATACCGTATTGAGTGACGCCGGTTTCCGGGACGTCCGGGTGGAACGCTCCCTGGGAACGCCTGCCCAGGCGTATATCGCCACCGGTATCGCTGTGGAAAATCCGCCGCAGCCATGGGAGAAATATGTCTGAACTGGTTCAGCGGCTGGGTGAGGCTGTCGCGGCGTGGGGAGGGCATCCGAACCTTTTGGAAGTGGACGGAACGGGGTCGCATGTCCCCGTTTCCGCGCCGGTTCTGTCCCGACGGATCGGTGATTCAGGCCGGCTCGTGGCCGCCGGAGGAATCCGGCGAGACGATGTCGTTGCCTTGTTCCTGGAGAATTCCGTTGACTTCATTGCACTTGTAATTGCTCTGATGCAAGCCGGGGCGATACCGGTATTCGCCAAGCTGGAGTACCGTCGAAACGAGCTGACGACGATCTTTCGAGATATCGATCCCGATGCGGTCATCACGGAACAGACCTTTCTTCCAACCCTGCGGCCGTTTATCCCCGGCCGGGGAATCATTACCCGTAACAACGGCGAATTCTCGGTGCCCCAGCCCGTCTCGCGGCATCACGCTGCGCCGGGTCTATCCGACGAGATCGCCTCCATCAACTGTACCTACCGGGGATACGGCGATTTGCTGGGAAGCATGGCCACGGCGGAACAGTACCTGTTGGGCGCTCGGATCCTCCAGGACGGTCTGCAGGGTGAGCCGGGTGAAAAAATGCTGTACCCGCTTCCCATGAGCCACATTTTTACGCTGATCGGGTGCCTGCTGGTTCCCCTCTTCTACGGTATGACCGGTGTCATCGCCCGCACCATTCATCCGCGGGTGCTCTTTTCCGCGATTGAAAACCTGGATATTCAGCATGTAACGGCGGTTCCGGAAATTTATCGGCTGCTCTCCCGGTCCCTGCGACCGTCTCACAACGTCAGTTCGCTCAAAACGTGCGTCTCCGGCGGAAGTCTTTTGGGGTCCGACGAATACGAAGAGCTCAGAACAACCCTGAAGGTCGACGTTCTTCACGGTTATGGACTAACCGAGTTCACTCCCGTCAGTCGAAACGTTCGGGGGCACGCGCGGGCAGGGACGGTCGGACCGGTGTGTGACGGTCTGGAGGTGCGTATCGACGCCGCTACCGACGATGGCCGTGGGGAGATACTTGTTCGCAGCGACGCGCTCTGCGCGGGATACTACAACCGACCTCATACGACACGTCGGGTCTTTCGGGACGGTTGGTTCCACACCGGTGACATGGGGTATTTCGACGGTGACCATCTGGTCTTTCACCGCGAAATAAAACTGACGTGCAAGGTAAACGGTGTCATGGTCGACCGGGAAGAGATCAGAAAAACGATCCTTGCGGCGTCCTCTGCCGTTGACGCAGAGATAAATGTAGACGGAAATTTAATTTCTGCCCTTCTGGAATTACCGGAAAATGTCGATATAGAAGAGGAACAAATGCGACTGAAAGCTGTGTTGCAACACCAGTTGGCGCCGTACAAGATTCCTCGCCGCCTGGAACAGCGTAGGTAAAAAAAGTAAGAACGGCTCCAGTCCAGCATCCCGACGGGAAACAGCAAGAAGAACTTCAGGAGGTGCCGTGACCGACAACAATACACCGGCGGAGATACTCAACCCGCCGGAACTGCGCCAACGTTTGGAGACGATCGTCTCCCGAATATCACGATTGCCCGTCGAAGAGTTTCAAGACGACGTACTCATCAGAGAAGAGCTGGGTATCGACAGCCTGATGGCAATGGAAATCACCGCCGCGATTGAGCGGGAGTTTACCGTAGAAATTGACGAGGGAGAGATCTTCGATATCCGGTCCGTCGGCGAGTTCTCCGCGTTTGTCGACCGACGTTACCGGGAGACCTATGGATAATCTTCGGATTCTGCTGGTCTCTCCGGAGGGCGCCTTTCTCAGCATGAACGACGCGTTCCGTTCCTACGTGGAAGAGTCCCGCGAGATGAAAACGATACTCCACTATTGGAACGGGCTCGGCGCCGCGTTGCCGACCGTGGCGGGTCTGACACCGGAACGGCACACGGTGACTATCTGCGACGAGAACTACGGTCCGGTGGATTACACTATCCCCGTGGACGTCGTCGGAATCACCGGTATGACGCAGCAGGCACCGCGAGCGTACGAAATCGCCGACGAGTTCCGGCGTCGAGGTGTATACGTCAC
>JAQIBO010000127.1 GCA_027859055.1 Spirochaeta sp. | reverse complement strand
TTTCGTCAACCTTTGCTGGAAGCTCCGCCTCCGCGTTGTTCTCTTCGACGACGTCGGCGGCGGTTGCGAGAACGCGTTTCGTCAGATCGTTACCCTGCATGATCGCGTCACGCTGCTCGTAAATTACCTTGCGCTGTTCGTTCACCACATCGTCGTATTCGAGGAGGTGCTTGCGGATGTCGAAGTTCCGTTCCTCCACCTTGTTCTGGGCGCGCTCAATCGACTTGTTGATCAGCGAGTGGTTGAGCGGCTCTCCCGGTTCCAGGCCCCGCTCCATGATCGACTTCAGATTGAACCGGCCGCCACCGAACAGGCGCATGAGGTCGTCATCCATTGAGAGAAAAAAGCGGGATTCCCCGGGGTCTCCCTGGCGGCCGCTCCGTCCACGCAGCTGATTGTCGATGCGCCGCGACTCGTGCCGCTCCGTTCCCAGGACGTACAGCCCGCCAAGGTCGCGGACCTCCTTATAGTCAGCTTCCCATTTACTGCGCTCCCGGGCCAGCGCCTCCTGGTATTGCTCGGGCGTCGCGTCCTCGGACACACTGCGCCGGGCACGGAACTCCGGGTTGCCACCCAGCTTGATATCGGTACCGCGGCCGGCCATGTTTGTGGCAATTGTCACCGAGCCTTTTGCGCCGGCTTCGGAGACGATCAGCGCCTCCCGGGCGTGGTTTTTGGCGTTGAGTACCTCGTGGCGGACGCCGCGCTTTGTCAACAGCGTTGCAAGCTTCTCCGAGCGCTCAATCGAAATCGTCCCGACAAGGACCGGTTGTCCCTTGTGATAGAGCCGTTCCAACTCATCGCAGATCGCCCCGTACTTGTCATCCTCGGAGACGTAAATGACGTCGTCCTGGTCCAGCCGCGCCAGCGGCCGGTTTGTGGGAATGACCACCACATCAAGACCGTAGATCTTGCCGAACTCTTTTGCTTCCGTCTCGGCGGTACCGGTCATACCGGAGATCTTGTCGTACATGCGGAAAAAGTTCTGAAAGGTGATCGTCGCGAGGGTGCGGTTTCGCGCGGCTACTTTGATCCCTTCTTTGGCTTCTATCGCCTGGTGAAGTCCTTCCGAGTAGCGCCGGCCGTGGAGGATTCGCCCGGTGAACTCGTCAACGATCTCAACCTTGCCCTCTTTCACCACGTACTGCTGGTCCACGTGGAACAGACGGTGCGCCCGGAGCGCCTGGGTCGCGTAGTGGAGATACTCAAAGTTCTCCTGGTCAAACACGCTGCCGGAGATGATCTTGCGCCGGTTGAGGATCTCCTCAAGGTGGTTCAGCCCCTGATCGGTAAAACTGATCTTGCGTGACTTCTCTTCAACTTTGTAGTCACCGTCCGGTTCATCCGGGTAGTCGCCGGTTTCGGGGTCCTTGGAGGACTCGATCAGTTCGGGCACCACCCGGTTCACCTCGCGGAACTTGCCGGTATCGTCCTGAGTCTGGCCGGATATGATGAGGGGCGTTCGGGCCTCATCGATCAGAATGGAATCGATCTCGTCGACGATACAGTAGTGGTGGCCGCGCTGTACCTTGCCGCGCAGGTCAAACCGCATATTGTCGCGCAGGTAGTCAAATCAGAACTCGTTGTGGGTGCCGTAGGTGCTATCCCGCGAGTAGGCTGCCTTGCGCGCCTCGTTGTCCATCTCGGACACGATGTACCCGACGGAGACACCGAGATACTCAAAGACCGGTCCCATCCACCCGGCGTCGCGTTCGGCGAGGTAGTCGTTGACCGTGATAACGTGCAGGCCCCCTCCGGTGAGGGAATTGAGGTAGGCCGCAGCAACCGAAGAGAGCGTTTTCCCCTCTCCGGTTTTCATCTCCATGATCTTCCCCTGGTGCAGAACGATCGCTCCGAGCATCTGCACGTCGTAGGGGCGCTCCCCGAGAACGCGTCGGGCGGCCTCCCGGGCAACTGCAAACGCGTGGGGCAAAATATCGTCAAGGGCGCGCCCGTCGCGAATCTCAGCGCGCCACGTTTCCGTCTGGTTGATAACATCGTCACGGGACAGGTTCAGAGCCCAGGATTCATGAGCTTTTATCGTGTGCAGGATCGGCAGGAGTTCTTTTAAATCTGCTTCAGATTTAGAACCGAACAATCCCTGGATGAGTCGTTCGAGCATATGCGTCAAGGTATACCGCCGGTCAAGCAACGGTCAAGTTGACACGGTACTCTCCCGATGGCACTATCGGCAGTAGCATGACCCGCCGGACCCGCGCGAAAAACCGATCTCGCCGAACGCTTATCACCGTTGTGACGGTCGCAATGCTTGTCACGATCGGATCATGTGACCAGACCGACGTGCGGGTTCTCGAACGGGAACCGTTGTTCCGGCTGGAGATCGGCCGTCTTGAAGACCAGCTCGATATTATCACCCGAAATGGCGTGTTACCGCGACTGAGAACATCCGTGGCGATGCAGGACGGCTTTGTCTTTGTCGGCAACGGACCGGCCAACAAAGTGATGGAGTTCACCTCGTTTGGCGATCTGATCCGTCTCATTTACGATCCCGTCCAGAATCCGGAGCCGATTACCCTCGGGGCGACGGGTAATTCGGGAGACGAAGGATCCGGGCGAACCCGGTTTGCAACGGAGTACGGCTTTGGACAGCTTGGAGTGATCACCGTGGACTCCCGCCGATACCTGTACGCCGAGGACCACCTGCCGGCGGAGCGCTCCGTCTATGACGACGAGCTTGGTGTTCAGCTGAATCGGATCGTTGTCCGGTTCGACGATGAGGGCACCCCGCTGGACTATATCGGCCAAGAGGGAATCGGGGGCACGCCCTTTCCGTTTATCGAACGGCTGGCCGTCACCATCAGGGACGAGCTGGTGGTTATCGCGAAGACGATGGATGCCCGGTTCCTCTACATGTACACCCGCGAAGGTGAGCAGATGTACACCGCCCGGATCGGTCTTGATCGACTGCCCATCCCCGACACGGAAACCGATTACATCGCCGTTCTCGATGAGATCGTTCCCGGCGTGGATCAGTACCGCATATACCTCAAGGTATCCTACTATCGTACCGCCACCGATGCGGAGACCGGGAAAGAGTCGGGTATCAGTCTCGACCACAGTCGCGTGTACTGGCTGGACCTCACCTCCGGCAGGTACGAGGGATACTACGAGCTGCCGGCATCTGACGATGAACATTCGGATCAGCATTACGAACTTCTCGGCACCACTATCGGAGAGTATGCGTACCTGTCCACCCGCATCGATTCCGGTGAAACCCGCCTGCTTATCATGAACGACGAGGGGCGTGTTATCCGGCGCCGCAGTCTGTACACCCCCGAGACCGATCTGGTGATTCGGGAGTTTGCTCTGAGCCCTGCGGGGGTTCTCACCGCGCTGTTGGGCTATACCGATCGGGCGGAACTGGTGTGGTGGCGGGCGGACCGGCTTCTTCCGGGAGCGGAAGGGGCAGGGGCAGTTGACGATGAGACGTGACGGGCAGGCGCTACTGACCGCTGAACAGGTGCAGCGTGTTGATTCGATCGCCCAGGAACGATTTCTGTTACCCGGCGCGATCCTGATGGAAAACGCCGGTCAGAAGGCGTGGGCTGTCATTGCCGCGGAACTCACCGGGGATGCTGGTGATCAGGCAAAATCGATTGTATTTATCGCCGGAAACGGTAACAACGGGGGCGACGCCCTCGTTATGGCGCGGCAGTGTCTGGTGGAGGGGGTTCACCGGTCGACGGTGATAACGTTGACCGATCAGCTCCGTGGAGCCGCCGGGGAACAATGGGAGCGGCTGACCGTCCTGGGGCAATCCCGGTGTGTGTGGGAAACCGAGCCGGACGAGTGCCGGCGCCTGCTTGGCTCCGCGGACTATCTCGTCGACGGTATTACCGGAACGGGTCTGGCCGGGCCGCTCCGTCCGGGGGCCGCGGAGCTGGTTGCGGCGGTAAACGCGGTTCCCGGACGGCGGATCGCCGTCGATGTACCCTCGGGCATGCGTGACGGTGGCGATGGTGATGACCCCCACGTTATGGCGGACATGACGATTTCCACCGGTCCGGTGAAGCGACTCCTGTATGCCCCGGCGCGGCGGCACGCCGCGGGAATGATTGTGGCCGTGGACCCCGGTTTTCCGCCGCTCGCGATGATTCCCAAGCTGTCCGTCTGCACCCGCCTGTTGCCTGCCGACACACCGGCGCTCTACCGGTACCGTCCTGCCGTGCCCCCGGACGCCCACAAAGGTACGCGGGGACGCGTGCTGATCGTTGCCGGCGCTCCCGGGACCGAAGGCGCCGCGGTTCTCGCCGCGGAGGCGGCGAGTTCAGCGGGAGCCGGGATGGTTCGCGTCAGGACCACGGCCGGCGCGGCCGCTGCCGGGGTTGCCCGCGAGCCCGGCGTGATGTGGCGTACCGGCTCCCCTGACGACGACGATTTTGTCTGGGCCGATGCGGTGGTGTGCGGCCCCGGCTGGACCGAGGCAACGGGTGCGGATCTGACCAACCTTCTGCGCGGCGCCGGAGCGCAGGGGCTTCCGGTGGTGTTGGACGCTGCCGCCCTGCACCTGCTTTCAGGCGTGGCTGAACCGGCGACGCACGGCGCGCATCTCGTGTTGACGCCGCACCCCGGTGAACTTGCCGGGCTCGCCGAGGTGAGCGTGGCGGAGGTCCTGGCGCG
>JAQIBO010000508.1 GCA_027859055.1 Spirochaeta sp. | reverse complement strand
CGCACCTTTCTCAACGCGTATGCCTACGCGCTGGCGCTGCCGTTTGCGGACCTCACGATCGTTATGGCTGTTGGCCGCGGCCGGATCGCCACCTTTCCGGTTGCGATTTACCGGTTGATCGGGTTTCGCAGTTTTGACCTCGCCCTGGCGATGGCCGTGCTGTACGTCGTGTTCTGCCTCATTCTGTTCTGGATCATCGACACGACCTCTCTGCCCAAGCGCACGGTAAGGAGTACCACCGAATGATACAGTTTCACGATGTCCGCAAGTCCTATCCGGAGTTCGATATGCGGATCGATTTTTCGATTGGTGAGGGAGAGTTGGTGTCGATCCTCGGGCCGAGCGGGAGCGGAAAGACGACGACGTTGCGGCTGATCGCCGGATTCGAACGTCCTGACCGCGGACGTATCATGATCGACAACCGGGACGTGACCGCGATGACCCCGGCGGAGCGGCAGATCGGGTATGTGTTCCAGGACTATACCCTCTTTCCCCACATGGACGTGGCCGCCAACGTGGGCTACGGTCTGCGGGTACGTCACCGTCCCGCCGACGAGATCGGACGCAAAGTAAGCGACCTCCTGGAGCTGGTGGACCTGCCCGGGTACGAACGGCGGAACATCGAAACGCTCTCGGGGGGCGAGCGGCAGCGTGTGGCGATCGCCCGGGCGCTGGCGGTGGACCCGGTATTGCTGCTCCTCGACGAACCGTTCTCCTCCATCGATGAAGTGTTGCGACGGGATCTCCGGGATGAGATCGTTCGCCTGCAGAAGCGTCTCGGCATTACCGTGGTTTTTGTGACCCACAGCCAGCAGGAGGCGCTGGCGATCTCCGATCGTGTGGCGGTGCTGCGCGACGGTGACGTGATCCAGTACGACGAGGTTGAAACGCTGTACCGGGCCCCGCACAGCCGGTTTGTGGCGTCGTTTGTCGGCGAGGCAAACTTCTTTCCCGCGCCGGCCGGCGCCGCGGCCGGGGGGCAGGGCGAGGCTCAGACGCTGATGCTGCGGCCGGAGCAGCTGGAGCTGATTGGCCCTGAGGACCAGGCTGGAACCGGTGCAGACCGCGTGGTCTTTGACGCGGAAATCGAGACGCACCAGTTTCTCGGCGCCGCCCACCGCTACGCCTGCCGCCATGCCGGCGGCGTCGCGATCGTGAAGGATCAGCGCCGCTTTCCCGTCGGGGCGGCGGTCCGGATAGCGTACAGGGTCAGCGCGGGATATCTCCTGCCGGGAGGCACCTCATGAACGGAACGTACGAGTTTTACGCGCCCTTCGCGCACATCCCCGGCCGGTACGAGGTTGCGCGAATCCACACGACGACCCATGGCTCCTTTGATACGTTTATCGTGATAACTACCACCACCGACCGGCCGGTGACGGTCTACGTCAACTCCGACGCGGGGGAGCAGTTCATGGCGGACCGCTACCCGGAAAGTACTGCAGTGCGTGTCGGTGCCGAGGATCTGGTTATCACCGAGTCCCCCGATGGCGAACTGGTGCGGGTGGTGCTGGCTGCCGTCGACCTGACGTTTCGCCGGGTGGGGAGCGACCCGCCGGTGGCGGCGCCGTACGGCGGGGAGGGATTTGCCGTGTGGGGCAGCACATACACGTGCACCGGCGTGGACATGGAGGTTCCCGCGGTGGTGAACGGTCATGTAGCGCTGCCCGCGCAGGAGCCGTTGGCTCCGGCGTCACCCGCGGTAGAGCATCTTTCCGACAAACCGGGTGTTATCACCCGCGGGTCCTACGGGTATATCAACCCGCTTTAGCGGCGTCCCGGACCAGCGCGACCTGCGCCACAAACAGGAGCCCCATACCCACTCCCGTTATCGCATGAACCGGCTCGCCGAGGAAAAACACGCCGAGAATTGCCGCCGTGAGCGGTTCCGCCAGGGTGAGGGTGCCAACGCTGGAAACCGCAACCCTCTGCAAACCGCGCCCGTAGAGCATGTACGCCACACCGGATGAAATCAGTCCAAGGTATAGCGCGCTCAGCGTTCCCGCCGGGCGTGCGATCCACGCGAGAGATCCGGACGGAAAGAACGGCACCAGTATCACCGTTGCCACGAGGAACGAGACACCGATCACCACGTCCGGGGCATCGTAACGAACCAGTCTCCCCCCTAAAAGAGTGAAAAATGAATACGCAAAGCCCGCCGTCAGGGCAAACAGGATGCCGCTCAAATCAACCCGGATTCCGGATCCTCCTCCTGTGACAAGCATGACGAGTCCGGCGATCGCGACCGCCGTAGCGGCGTACCACTTCCAGCTCACCCGGTCGCCGTTGAACACGATGCCGAGGGCGCCGGCAAAGATGGGCGTGCTGCCGATCGCCACCATCGTACCGACGGCAACCCCGGTGAGGGCGATCCCGGAGAAGAACGCGACGTTAAACAGTGCCTGCGTGGCTCCGGCGACGAGAATTATCGGACGAAAGACGCGCCGCGCCGGCATGAACCTGCCGCGAACCAACGCCCCGAGAAACAGAAAGAGGCCACCGATGCCAACCCGAATTCCACCGATAACAAGGGGAGTCGCACCGGTCGGGGCCAACGCCTGAGCAGTACCGGATGTCCCCCACAGAAACGCCGCGGCCAGAACAAGGAGTGAACCCGTCGAGCCGTGAAGTCTGGCCCGCAGCGCGTTACCACGGAGAGTGAGGTGCCCGGACGCGTTCGGTCGGGTCAGTCCCGGGCGCGTTGCCACTGGGCGTCCGCGTCGTAAGGGTAACTTACCGGCGTCGCACTGGCGTCGTTGAGCGTGTTCATCTGTTCCGGTGTCAGTTCCCAGCCCGACGCCCCGAGATTCACGGTCAACTGCTCCAGGGTACGGGCGCCGACGATCGGTGCGGTCACCACGTCGTTGCGAAGCAGCCAGTTGATCGCCACCTGCGCCGGCTTTTTCCCCGTTTCCTTTGCCACTTCAAACAGCGTATCCAGAACATGCCACGTCTGTTCGTTGTTGTAGTTGCTCCAGCGCTCGCCCCACCCGTTTTTGTCGGCGATCGCGATGCGCGAGTCAACCGGCGGTGCCTCCATCCCCCGTTTGAACTTGCCGCTGAGCCATCCGCCGCGGAGCGGGCTCCACGGAATGACTGCGATGTTCTCCTGACGGCACACATCCAGGAGCTCCCACTCGGTGGCGCGGGTCAGCAGGTTGTACTGCGGCTGCAGGCACACAAAGGACTCCCAGTCCCGGTGGCGGGAGATCTCAAGCGCCTGCTGGAGCTGCCACCCTGTGACGTTGCTGGCGCCGATGTGCCGCACCATTCCACGCCGGACCAGGTCGGTGAGACTTCGCAGAATTTCCGTAATGGAGGTGAGGGGGTCCCAGCCGTGGATCTGGTACAGATCCACGTAGTCAACCTGGAGACGTTTGAGGCTTGCCTCGATGCCGTTCATGATGTGTGGGCGCGACAGGCCGGTGTCATTGGGGCCGTCGCCCATCGGAAAGCGTACTTTGGTGGCGATGATGAAATCTTCGCGCCGCTGCCGGGCCAGCCAGCGTCCCAGGATCTCTTCGGAGATGCCGCGGGAGTACACATCGGCGGTATCGATAAAGTTGCCCCCCGCCGCCGCAAAGGCGTCGAGGATCGCGAAGCTGTCTGTCTCCGAGGTCTCTCTGCCAAAAGTCATCGTCCCGAGGCAGAGTTCACTCACTTTAATTCCCGTTTTTCCCAGTAGTCGGTATTGCATTCCGGTTCCTCCGTGGCGGTATTCGGTCGGGGTATGAGTAAAAGATACGGCCTGCAGTTTTGTCCGTCAACGTTCCGGAGGGTTCGTGTCCGGTGGGTTCACGACCGGCCACACCACGTCAAACTTCTCACAGATCACCGGAATTGCGTCGTGAAACGGAATACTCAGCGCGTCGTGCTCCCGACGAAAAAAGCGCCGGTGCCCGTCCAGCCAGTAGGCGAGGCTTCCGTCCCCCTCGCCCTCAGTGGCGGCAAACGTTTCAGTTACCTGATTGAGGGGTGTCACGGTGACTGCCGTCGTTCTGATGATGCAGCGGGCAGTTTCTGTCCCGTCCAGAATCACCGAGTACGTTCCCAATCGGGGCAACGGATCGCCATCGGTAAGGATTCCCTGCAGACTGGAGGCTGTGGCGCGTTTCCGTCCGGACAGAACAAGTTCGGCAAGCTCTGTTTCCATTTCCGGCCCCGCCCCGAACGCCCATGCGGTTACCGCGGGAGCTCCCGGCTCGGTGACCACTTCGGGATGGGCAAGGAGAAATCCACTCCACATCTCTACAGCTGACCAGTTCATCGTCTATACTCCCTCGGGCGCGTCCTGCCACCGTACCAGATCGACGAACCGCGCTACGATCATCTCCGCCCGGCGGACCGTCCCGGCCGGGTCCGGCGGCGGGTCAAGGCCCAACAGGATGCGCATCTCCGCCGGCCCGTGGGTGAGAGACAGCATAAGCTCGCTCGCAGCATCGGTGGTTCCCGCAAAGTGCGCTCCCGCGTCCCGGCATTCTGCCAGAAAGCCAGATGTTTGGGAAACGAGGGTGGCCAGTCCTTCGTCGTAATACTGGCGGGCAACTTCAGGAAACCGATCCGATTCCGAAATCACGAGGCGCAGCAGGTGTAGCGCCCGTTCGTGGTACTGAACGCTGATCAGTTCTATCACGAGGCACACCAGTGAGTCCTGGGTCCGCGATGAAACGCGCTGTCGAAAATCGGCCAGGGAAAAGTCGATCTCCCGCCGTATCCCGGTCAGCGCCTCAGCAAAAAGAATCGCCTTGTCGCGAAAATGGGCGTACACGGTGCTTTTTGACCCGCCGATATGGTCCACAATCGTGTCGATCGACGTACCGTCAAATCCGTGCTGCAGGAACTCCCGCTCGGCGGTTTCAAGAATGCGGTTCCGTTTCGTGTGCATAACAGTTCAGGAAGACCGGCCCCGACCTGCGGGGATGCGGTCGGGAACGATCTGACGCAAACTGCGGAGTTCCTGGTTCAACATGCGGTCAAACGCCCGGGTTGTTCCCGTTGCCCCGGTGATCCCGTCGATCTTCCCGTTGTCAGGATCGGTGTCGCCGGGGCCGCGAACGGCGACATAGATCCCGTCAGGAGCCAGAAGTTCCCCGTTGAACTGGTCAAGAAACGAACGGTTAGTGACGCGGCCACCGAGTCCCGGCGTTTCGTTCTGGTCCAGAATTTCCACGCCAATTATTCGTGTCGCGTTGGCGTTGACGCTTAAAACGGCGACGATATCTCCCCAGATACCGGGGCCGCTGAACTGGCGCGCAAACCGGACCCCGTCAGACCCTTGAAAGCGGTACAGGTATTCTGTTTCATCGGAAGCCGCGGAGAGGTCTATTCGTTCAAGCGCGGCATAGGCGGCAAACACCTCCTCCTGCGAGTTTGCGGGTATACCGAGTGCCGCCAACACCGTTGCCTGGCGGCGCTCCAGTTCGTTTGTACGGACGGTCTCGGTTGTGCGGAAGTGGACAAAAGACAGTATAATCGCCATCACAAATGTGACAACAAAGGTGAACCCGGTAACATACGCCATGTTTTCAGTTCGCATTTCGCCCCTCCTTTCTAACCGTACTGTACAGTACGGTACATGACTTGGATTGTCAACAATTATCGCTCAATCTCGGCATGCGGTCGCGATACCGCTATACTGTCGGTATATCTAAACAGGAGGTATCAGGATGAGCGGACCAAAAGATATCGTGTACAAGAGTTCCCAGCAGATGTCGCGCGGGGATCTTGCCACCTTTCTTCGCGACATTGCCGATCGCGTGGAGAGCGGAACGGTGGTACTGAAGGGAGACCAGAAGGAGACACCGGTTAAGATTCCCGAAGCCGTGGAACTGGAGGTTGAATACGAGATCAAGAAGAAAGACGGCGGCGAGAAGAAGCAGCTTGAGCTGGAGATCTCCTGGGGGCCCGGTACCGGCGGCGTGAATATCGGCTGATCTAACGCGCTGTCGTATCGGCGAAGGGGTTTACGATCGTTAACGCACCGATCGTCTGCCCGTTCTGAAGGTCTTCAGTGAGGAGGCGGAAACAACCGCTCTCAAGCGCCGCGGCGACGATGAGGGAGTCGTACAGTCCGAAACGGTAGCGCGTCTTTATTTCCAGCGTGCGGCGGTACAACTCTTGCGACGGGTACACACGCCACAAGGGGAAGAGCACCGTATCAAGCAGTCCGAGGGCGTCTTCACCGGTCAGGGGGTGCTCCATCTTGTGGGTTGTGACATTAAGCACTTCCTGAACAACCTGGTGACTGATCACGCCACTACCGGCACGAATTGCGTCCTCGACGATCGTTCGCGCAATCTCGTTTCGTTTGTGGTCCTCGGTATCGAAGAGATAGACAAAGACGTTGGAGTCGATGAAGTCAACGCTCATTCATCTCCTCCCGGGAAAAACGCCTGCCGCCGGTGGTCGCGTAGCGAGTAACGTGATCAAGAAATGCGCTCGCTCGACGGGCCGTCTCCTCCCGACCGGTGTATTCCTCCAGCCACGCGCGGAATTCGTCGTTTAGCGTCCTGTTTGCGGCCCGTGCTTTCCGGCGTGCGGCTTCCAGTAACGCGTCGTCGGCACTGAATGTCACGTTCTTCATATAATATTAGTGTACACGATACTCGTGCACACGGCAATAGAATCGGTCGTATCGGCGAAAGTGCGGTACACTTCTGCCGTATGCAGTTGCACCTCCCCGGCCGGTCGGCGGTCCGTCTTGGCGGCCTTGCTGCCGCCGTCCTCACCATATTCGTTCTCGGAAGCTGTGCGTCCACCCCGACCGGATCGGTTGCCCCGGAAGCGGAGCGCGTCGCCCCGATCCAACCTGAACGCGAGCAGATCAGCCCGCAACTATACGATCTGTCGGTGACAACCGTGGGGAACGGATACGTGATGCCGGACTATCCTCGCCGCGTAGCCGGCGGAACAACTCTCGATCTTGCTATTGCACCTCGCACCGGTTTCGTCGTGGATGATGTTGTCGTTGCTGGTGGGAGCGTCATGGCATCCTCGATGACCTACGGTGGGGAGATCACTCTTGGTCCAATCGAGTCCGATACCGACGTTACGGTGTTCTTTAGAAAGGAGCGCGTGTGTCTCGTTCTATCCGTCGGCGGCCCGAAAGGGGTCGCGCACTTCGGTGCGATACGTGCGCTTCACGATAACGGCATATACCCGGATGCCGTGTTCGGGACGAGTATGGGCTCGTTGGTCGGTGGACTGTATGCGACCGCACCGGATTCGGACATCGCCGCGCGGTATGCCGAGTTCATTGACGCCTATCGAGAACGGTCACGCGCCGCGGCGATCACCGACGTTACTCGCGGTGCAATTATCGGGGGAGCAACCGCTACCGCGCTGACGATCGGGAACGTCTTTGTTGGGGCAGTCGGCGCGGTGGCCGGAGGGGCGATCGCGTTCCGCGAGTTCGAGATGCTCGAGAACGATCGCTTCCAAGAGACGTTGGACGAGTTTGTCGCGGGAGTCTCCGTCGCAGACACGCCGATACCATTTGCAACTATGTATCTGGCAAAAATCGGCAACGGTGTACAACTGATTGTTTCCAGTGAAGAACCGCTCTCCGCCGCGGTTGCCCGGAGCGTGAACAACCCGTTTCTCTTTCCCGATACCTCGCTGGAATACGTTGATCCCGGTACGGACAGGATCGCAGCGGTGCCGATCCAGGAGGCGGATGCACGGTTCGCCCCCGACCGGATCATCGCGATCAATGTGACAGACGCACCGGCTGTGGTCGCAACATCGGTCGATGCGATCATCGAGGAGATACGAATCCCGAATCTGGGGGATACACCGGTTGAAGCGCTCGATCCGGGCACCACATTTTTTGAACACGCGTACGAGACAGGGTATCAAACGGTGATCGCGTACTACGGTAGGCCGGGACACCGGCTGTCAAACTTATCATCCCGTCCCTGAATGCTCCTCCGCAGCTCCGTCCTGGTTAATCCTGATCCGAATCGGGCCGATGAGCGTCCGGTGGACCGGGCATCTGTGCGCCATCTCCACCAGCCGGGCGGTCTGGTCGGCGTCAAGTTCTCCGGTAAACGTCAGTTCGATTTTTATTTCTGTTCCCTGCCCACGGCTGTCTTTTGCCTGTTCCGCGTCAAAACCAAGTTCTTCCGCTTTGACTTTGCGGTACGAAAGCTGGGCGGATATTTCCGCGAGGGGCCACTGTTTGCGGTCGGCGTACATGCGGACGGTCATGACGGTACATGCCGCGAGACTCCACAAGAGGTAGTCAAAGGGATTTCCGCCAAGATCACCGCCGTGGACATCCTTTGGCTCGTCGGCGAGGACCCCATGGCGTCCGTTGGACATTTCAACTTTGTAGGGGGTGGTGCCCATGCGCGCAGCGACCTGATAGCCAGGGGACGGTTGCAGCGGTGCTGACCCGTCATCCGGGGTGGTGTCGGCCTGCAGCAGAAACGAATCCGCCCACGCCGAAAGCACGCGCGCGACGTGGCGCGCATCCGCGGGGCGTGAGAGCAGGTGGTCCGCCTGGTCGAGGGACACAAAACTCTTCGGGTGTCTGACAGCTCCGTAGATTTCCCGGGCGTTGGAGATGTCCACCACCTGGTCCACCGGACTGTGAAAGATCAATAGGCGCGTGTGGAGTTCACCGAGCCACTGCGTCGGGGGATACGCCTTGAGGTCGTCTACAAACTCTTTGCGAATTGAGAAGGGGCGCCCGCCGATCGAAACGCGCGCCTCGCCGGTCTTTTCAATCTCTTCAAGATCACAGTCAAAGAGCCGCGTGACGTGGGCGGGATTCGAGGGTGAACCGATCGTCGCGACGCCGGCCAGTCCCTCCACCTGTCGTGCGGCGTACAGCGTTGCGGTACCCCCGAGGGAGTGGCCCACCATGATCGCCGGTCCCGTCCCGCAGGTTGTTTTCAAGTACTCTACCGCGGAGAGCAGATCCGCCGTCTGGGTTGCGAAGGAGCTCTCAGAAAACTCTCCGTCGCTGTCACCCAGTCCAGTGAAATCAAAACTCAGGACGCCCAGCCCCTCGTCCACCAGTTCCCGGGCGATGCGCCGGACCGCCGACAGGTTTTTGGTACAGGTAAAACAGTGGGCAAACAGCACCCATCCGCGTGGTTCGCCGGTATCGGGGACTTCAACCCGCCCGGCCAGATCCATGCCGCGTTCGTTTTGAAATGCGATCTTTGTGCTCTTCATGACGGGTTTGAATCTACGTGCATATGCACGAAAAGACAAGGTCGTGTGGCGGGTAGCCGTGTGCTGCCGATGTGACTATCTTGGAATGATGGCGATAAAACAGGTAGTTGTAACGGGCAGTGAAGGAAAGGCGGGCCGGTTTGTGGCTGAACACCTTGAAGAGGTGGGCTATTCGGTGCTCCGGGTGGATATCGCCGCCGCGTTGGACCCGTCGGATCACGGTCTGCGCCGGGTGGACCTGACGGACCTGGGGCAGACGATGGAGGTGCTCCAGGGTGCCGATGCGGTGGTGCATCTTGCCGCGATTCCGGCGCCGATGATGATTACCGATGCGGAAACGTTTCGGAACAACACGCTGTCAACGTACAACGTGTTTTCCGCGGCGACCGCGATGGGACTGCAGCGCGTGGTGTGGGCCTCCAGTGAAACGGCGCTGGGGTTGCCGTTTGATCGGGAGCCTGATTACGCCCCGGTTGATGAACAACACACCTATCCCGAATCGTCTTACGCGCTCTCAAAGGTTGTGTCCGAAGAGATGGCGCGGCAATGGGCGCGCTGGTCAGCAATGCCGATCGTCGGGTTGCGTCTGTCTAATATCATGGCGCCGCCGGATTACGCCCGGTTTCCGGAATATCAGGACGATCCGGAGCTCCGAAAGTGGAATCTCTGGGGATACGTTGACGCTCGCGATGTGGCCCAGAGCTGCCGGCGCTCGCTGGAAGCGGAGCTCTCAGGAGCGCACCACTACGTGATCGCCGCCGCAGACACCGTCATGAACCGGTCCAGCGCGGAGCTCATGAAGGAGGTCTTCCCGAACGTGCCGATCAAAAAGAAGCTGGAAACCTACGAGACGCTTCTGTCCATCGACCGCGCCCGGAGCGAGCTGGGTTATGAGCCGGAGTACAGCTGGCGCGAGGCGTGAACCGGCGCGCCGTCATCGGCGGCGCCGTGGCCGCGGAAGTAACGCAGCGTTCGCATCGCGTTAAACACCGCCAGCAGCGCTACTCCGACGTCGGCAATCACCGCTTCCCACATTGAGGCGATCCCGAACGCGCCGAGGCCGAGGAAGATCGCTTTGATCCCCAGGGCGAAGACGATGTTTTGAACCACGATCTTGCGGGTGAAACGGGAGATAGCGAGGGCGTCGGGCAGTCGGTCCAGTCGGTCGTCCATGAGTACCACATCCGCCGCCTCAATCGCGGCGTCGGAACCCAGACCACCCATTGCAAAGCCCACATCTGAGCGCACCAGGACCGGCGCGTCGTTGATTCCGTCCCCGATAAACGCCAGACGCCGTCCGCTGGGAAGCTCGCTCTGCAGCGTCTCCACCGCGGTGACTTTGTCCTTGGGCAACAGGTCGGCCCGGTACTCGTCTATTCCCACTTCCCTCGCGATCGTCGCGGCGATGTCGGCGTTGTCCCCGGTGAGCATGACCGTGCGCGAGACCCCCAGCGCCTTCAGGGCCGCTACCGCCCGTTTCGCCTCCGGTTTGATCTCGTCGGTAATCATGATGTATCCGGCGTAGGTGCCCGCCACCGCGATGTGGACGACTGTACCCGTTTTGCTTGCCGGGGTAAGAGTCACCCCCTCGCGGATGAGCAGGCGCTCACTTCCCGCCAGAACGGGGGTGCCGTCAACGCGGGCGGTCACCCCGTACCCACGTTCCTCGCGCACCTCCGTCACCGTGGCCGGGTCAACGGGGTTGCCACTCAAGGAGCTGTCATACGCGCGCCAGATCGAACGGGCGATCGGGTGGGTGGAATGTGCTTCCGCAGCGGCGGCCCAGCGCAGCAGATCCGGTTCGGTGTACCCGTTCTCTCCGACGACCTCGGTAACCGAAAAGGTACCGCGGGTCAACGTGCCGGTCTTGTCGAGAACGACGGTGGACACGTTCTTGAGGGCATCCATGTAATTTGCGCCTTTGATGAGTATATGCCTGCGGGCGGCACCGCCGATTCCGCCGAAGTACCCCAGGGGTATGGAGATGACCAGGGCGCAGGGGCAGGAGATGACAAGCAGCACAAGCGCGCGGTAGACCCACTCGCCGAGCGTTGCGCCGGGCAGCAGCAGCGGCGGGATAAACGCCACCGCCGCCGCGAGTCCCACCATGATCGGTGTGTAAACTGCGGCAAACCGGGAGATAAACCGTTCGGTTGGCGCCTTTCGGGCCGCCGCGTTTTCCACCAGCTCCAGCACTCGGGCGACCGCCGAGTCGGCGTAGGTATTCGTCGCGTGGATTCGCAACTTTCCCGATTCGTTGACGAAGCCGGCCAGGACGTGCTCCCCCGGCGCAACGGATCGCGGTACCGACTCGCCGGTGAGCGCCGAGGTGTCGACGGCACTTTCACCGTCGACCACATCGCCGTCGAGGGGAATCCGTTCTCCCGGCCGCACCTCGATCGTTGCGCCGACCTCCACCGTTTCCGGGGCCACCTCTGTAGCTCTGTCGGGGGTGAGGAGTCGAACAAAGTCGGGGCGCAGGTCCATGAGCTCCGAGATCGACCGGCGCGACCGCTCCACGGCGAGGTCCTGAAAGAACTCACCGACCGCGTAGAAGAGCATGACCGCCACCGCCTCGCTCAATTCATGGATCGCGATCGCGCCAACGGTGGCCACGCTCATGAGAAACATCTCGTCGAACAGGCGCCCGCGGACGATGTTCCGCACCGCCCCGGCGAGAACCGGCCAGCCGGCGAGGAGATAGGCGCTCAGGAACACGGCGTATTCCGCCCAGCGGTACGGCGTGGCCTGTAACGCGGAGCGTGTGATAACGCCGGTGACAATCAATACAAGGGCAAGCCCGAAGCGGACAAACCGGAGCCGGTTGCTCCGGAAAAACGACTGGTTTGCCGGGCCGTCGCCGGGACGGTCTCCGTGCTGCTCACTGGGCATCACCAGCTCCGCATCCGGTTCCACCCGTTTGATCGTGTCGACGACGCGGGCAAGCGTGTCCGCGTCGTCGGTGGGGATATGCACGCTTTCGGTGGCAAAACTGACGGAGGCGCTTTCCATGCCGTCCAGTTTCCGGATTGCCCCCTCTACGAGGTTGGCGCAGTTCACGCAGTCAAGTCCTGAGATCCGGTATACTTTCATTATCAACGCGAATTGTATCCGCCGCGACGGAAGGTGTTGCTGATTTTGAGGAACGGAGCTGGATCTACCACCTCATTTCCCAAAATGACCTCGAAATGCAAGTGGGTGCCTGTTGCGATCCCCGTTCGTCCCATCGTGCCGACAACGTCACCTTGGTCGATCTGTTGCCCTGCGGATACGGAGATCTCGCGCATATGCGGATAGCGCGTACTGTATCCGTACTTGTGACGGATGACCACCTGGAACCCGTATCCCGGATCGTACCCCGCCACGGTAACGACGCCGGCCGCACTCGCAAGGATCGGCGTGCCGGGGTACCCGGCGATGTCGAATCCCTTATGAAGGTACCATTGGCCGGTAATCGGATGGATGTTTGGCCCAAACTCCATCGAAACTCCGCCCCTGTTTCCGCCGACGGGCCACGCGTTTGGAATGTCGCGCAACACCTGCGACAGCATCGTCTGCTTTTGGCGCGCGTCCGATAGTAACGAAGCCGACCGGTACAGTTTTTCCGCAAGATGGTCTACGTAAGACGGCAGTTTCGACGTATCGTCGGTGTGGTCTTCGAAAAATGTTTGGAGTCGTAACGGTGCGATCGACAAAGGGTTCAGGTCGCTGTTCCGTTGGGACGGCACCAAAAGATCCGTGAGCGGTTCCACCTCGTCGTCAAAACTGCGCGAGATCTCCTCGAGACGGTCAACTTCCATCAAAACTGCGTCCAGATTTGCCTGCGCTGCGGCGCGCTCGGACTGCCTTTCCGTGATTGACTGCTGACCGACATCAATACGAGCGAGATAGATGACTGTCAAGGAAATGAAACTGACGAATACCAGGGCACCGACAAGAGATGCGAGACTGACCGAAAAAGATATCGGACTACGTGTTGTTTCAAATAGTATGGTGAGCGTGTAACGTTTGTTCAGCTTCATAAACCTTTCCAAAAAACTATGATTTAGTTCGGCTGTTCAGTCAACCGCCGCTCACGGCGGCGGGGTGCTCAGAGTTATAAAATAGCCAACCGCAGCTCAAATTAGCTAATTTACGCTTTAATTCTTGAATTTTTGCTTTCATTTAGCTATTATTATACCGGTATTAGCTAACAAGGAGGCTCGATTGTTTGTATCGTCCACGGAATTGCAGAACAATTTCGGCAAATATCTGGACCTGTGCCGGAAGGAACAGGTGATCGTCACCAAGAACGGCAAGAAGCGGGCGCTTTTAATGCATTGGCCGAGAAACAGTGACGGGTATGAGGCTGGGGAGCCGATCGCCGATTACAGCCCGGATGGAGCTTCCGGCTCCGCGAGAACAGACGAAGGAGACGGCGCCCCGGTGCGGCCGCCCGGCTGGGTGAGTTACCGCGAGTATCTGGAGCTGACGGAGAAGAGCGAGCAGCGCTACGAATTGATCGATGGCGTTGTGTATCTGATGGCCGCGCCGGTCTTCCGTCACCAGGCTGCGCTGGGTAGCCTGTATCTTCTCACGGAAGAGTTTTTCCACGACGACGATTCGTGTACGCCGGTCCTCGCTCCCTTTGATATCCGCTTGATCCGGGAGACGGTGCGGCAGAAGCGGGAGCCCGACGAGGATGACCTCAACATCGTGCAGCCGGACCTGGTGGTGATTTGCGATTACCGCAAGGACCTCAATGAAAAGGATCAGTACTGGGGCGTCCCGGAGCTGGCGATTGAAATCCTTTCCCCGTCATCGCGCAGCAAGGACAGCATCCGGAAGATGGACCTCTATATGGAAAGCGGGATCGCCGAATGCTGGATCGTTGATCCGGTCAACCGTTCGGTAACTATCCACGTGTTTCGGGATTTTGAATTGGTGGAGAGTCGTCTTGCCACGGCCGACCGCCCGGCGGAGTCGGCGCGCTTTCCCGGTCTGATTGTGGATGTGGAGCGGGTGTTTGGCGCGGAGACCGAACGGGAACAATCGTAGAACGCAGCGACAGTTGCGCTTCTCGCGGGTGATGGTGATAGCGCCGGTGCGGGTAGCGCCGGTTCCGCGGAGCGCCGGGTGCCTACTCCGCGCGCTTCAGCGGGACAACCCGCAGGATCGGAAACAGCAGCACTCCCATTCCCGCGGACAGCGCGAGGCCGAGGCCGACGTTTCCACCGGCGAAATCGGCGGTGGCGCCGACCAGCAACGCCACAATCGCCGCGAACAGGCTCTGCAACTGCGATTGCGCAGAGAGGATTGTTGCCAGAACATCATCGGGAATCCGCTCCGCCACAACGGAGACGCCCATCGGTTGGCGCACGTTCTGCAGGACGTAAATTGTCAGAAACGCAACCACCGGTATCACCGTCAGACCCTGCCACCGCGAAAATCCCGCAGCGAGCCCCAGTCCCAGTCCCACCAGAAGCAGTACGTTGAGGCCGCGTTCCGGGGTGCGGAACCGTTTTGAGATCGCCGCCGAATTGCTTGAGGCAAAGGAACTGAGCAGATAGATGAGGGTGTAGGTAACACCGATGAGGAGCGCCTCCCGGCGCTGAGCGGAAAGGGTGTGGGCAACCGGAAGGCCAAGGGCAAGTGCGGAGATCATCGGTTGCAGGTAATCCTTGGCGCCTTTGAAAAACCCGCTGAACGACGACGCGCTCAGAAC
>JAQIBO010000069.1 GCA_027859055.1 Spirochaeta sp. | reverse complement strand
GCGGTGCTGACGTACCGGGAGATGTTGAGGTTGTAGCCGTTTTCTTTAATCTCTTCCATCGTCACGCGCCGGGCGTACCGCTCCTCTTTCCTGCGGTGCCGGTAAGTGTCGACGATCTTCTCGATGTGCTCGGGGTTCAGATAGTTCTGCCGCTTGCCTTTTTCAAAGTACTCGGCCGCGTTGATGATCAGCACATCATCCGGCTTCTTGCACTTCTTGAGCACGAGAATACACACGGGTATACCCGTGGAGTAGAACAGGTTTGCGGGAAGTCCGATCACGGTATCGATATGTCCATCCTTCAATAGCTTCTCGCGGATGGCTTTCTCTTTGCCGCCACGGAACAGCACGCCGTGAGGCAGGATGATTGCCATCACTCCCTCTTCTTTGAGGTAGTGAAACCCGTGCAATAGAAAGGCGAAGTCCGCCGCGCTCTTCGGCGCAAGCCCGTGGTTCTTGAACCGCATGTCCTCGCCGAGGGCGTCGTTCGGGTCCCAGCGATAGCTGAATGGTGGATTGGCGACTACCGCATCGAAGGTCGGCTTCTTTGCCGGGTTCTGCTCGCGGAGTTTATCCCACTCGTTGGTCAGCGTGTCGCCGTGGTAGATTTCAAACTCCGAATCTTTCATGCCGTGCAGCAGCATGTTCATGCGGCACAGGTTGTAGGTGGTAATATTCTTCTCCTGGCCGTAGATCATTCCGACGCTGCCCCCGGCATTGACCACGCGGTTGCGGACGTTCAGCAACAGCGATCCCGACCCGCAGGCAAAATCCAGAACGCTGGCCAGCTTCTTCCGGGGGCCGGCCTCAGGCTCCTGGCTGTCGAGGGTTACGATAGCGGACAGGATGTCACTGATTCGCTGGGGCGTGTAAAACTCCCCCGCTTTCTTGCCGGAGCCGGCGGCAAATTGGCCGATCAGGTATTCGTAGGCATCGCCCAACGTGTCGGAATCGGTAGAGAATTCGGCCAGCCCCTCGGCGATCTTGGTGATAATCGTGCAGAGCTTGGCATTGCGTGCCTGGTAGGTCTTCCCCAACTTCTCCGAGCCGAGGTTGATCTCTGAGAACAGTCCGGAGAAGGTGCTTTCAAACGATTCGTTCTCGATGTACTTGAAACCTTCCTGCAGCGTGTTCAGCAGTTCCCCGTCCTGTGTGCGGGCCAGATAGGCAATATTCGCCCACAGATGCTTCGGCTTGATGACGTAGTGGGCCTTGCGGCGCATCTGCTTTTCAAACGCCTCCACATCGTCGGGGTTTTCGTCATACCACACCGACAGCGGCGTCCGGCCGCCGTTACCCACCGCATTGGGGTCGGGGTAGTCCCGTCCTAGTTCCTTCTTCGCCGCCTGCTCGTAGTTGTCCGATAGATAGCGCAGGAAGAGGAACGCCAGCATATAATCGCGAAAGTCGTCCGCATTCATCGCCCCGCGCAGCTGGTCGGCGATGGTCCAGAGAGTTTTGCCGAGTTGTTTCTGGTGGTCATTGCTCACTGTTTTCGTTCCTTTATCCGGGCTTCAAGAGCTTTCAGCTCGGCCTCGTCCTGCCGGTCGGCTTCTTTCGCGTCTTCCATTTTGCGCTGCCGGTCATATTCCAGATAGAGTGCGGAGGTGTGTTTCTTCATGTACTTATGGCTGACGGACCCTGCGTGCTCCAGAAGGGGAAATCCGTTGTACGTGATGATCTGGTCCACGTTTTCTTTCCAAAAGCTCATACGCGTTTCCTGTCGATTCTTTGCGCGCAGTTCCGCCGTTTCCAGAAAGATCACGACCAGGCGGTTCAAGGTATCAATCTCGTCCTCGGTCAGATAGTTCTTGGCGATAAGAATGTCCTGTTTACGTACCTTTCCGCCTTGCCAATGCGTAAGTCCGAAATGAGGGTCATCCGCGTCGGCCCGCTCGGTGATGAGCTCGGCGGCGGTGTGACGCGTAACGGCGTATATCAGAAGGTTCTGCACGATGGCGAAGAACTGGCGCGTAGTCTCGTCCGTTGGATCGTAGTCGCTACTGAGGGCGAAGAGATCCCGGACTTTCTGGTAAAAGCGCTTTTCGGATGCCCGGATCTCGCGGATGCGCTCGAGCATTTCGTCGAAATAGTCCGGGCGGCCGTCCGGGTTTTTCAACCGCTCGTCATCCATCGCGAAGCCCTTGAGCAAATACTCCTTGAGGACCGTCGAAGCCCAGCGCCGAAACTGCACCCCCCGGGGCGAACGCACCCGGTATCCCACGGCCAGTATAGCGTCCAGGTTGTAGAGCGTAACCGGACGACGCACCTCGCGGCCGCCCTCGACTTGAACTGTCAAGGATTCCTTGACAGTTGCCGACGGTTCCAACTCCCCGTCCTCGAAGATGTTTTTTAGATGCAGAGAAATATTCTGCTTGGTGGCGTCAAAGAGTTCCGCCATCTCCGACTGTGTCAGCCAGACCGTGTTCTCGTCCGCACGCAACTGAATCCGGCTTTTACCGTCTTCGGTGGTATAAAGAATCAGATCGTTCATGATGTCAGGTCTTCCCCGATTCCTCGTAATCCAGAAGTGTGTATTTCGGGCGGCCTGTCCCTGCCCGTTTGGTGTGAACGTGAATCGTGAGGAAACGCTCAAGAACATGGTTGATGCTGCCTGCATCCTCGATATTTGATCCCACCTTGCCCGCAATAATGTCCTTCGTGTCGGCAACCGCAAACTCGAACGTTCGGCGTTTCGGCAGAACGCCGAGGAATTGACCGGAAAGCCGCTTGTCCTCTTCGTGGATGTTGTCCTGCCGCAAACGGCTTTCACTGCGTCGCACCTGGCTAACATCGGCGAAGCGAAAGACTTCTTCCTGGAATTCCAAAGCACAAATTGCATCCTGATCGGCGAGAGTCTGAAGAAATACACGCAAGGTTTCTACGGCCCGTGGATCGGCGTCGGCAATCGCTTCCGTCAGCTCGTCATCGGTCCCCAGGGAGGCTTCCAGAATTAAGAGCGTTTGCCCAATAGCGTGATCTACCGAAGAGAACTCTGGAAAGAGCGTCTTTCCCCGTGGCGCTTCCTCGAGTTCGAACCCGAACGATCCCACGGCGGTACCCGTTATAAGCAGTTGATACTCCTCACGATTGGGCAACGAACCGCGTGTTCCGAGCGCCATGGTCTGACTGGCGCCGATCGCGGCCACGGCGTCTGTAAAAGCGCTGACGGCTTTCGCGCCGAACTCCGCGAACATACCATGACTTCCGACAATGGGCTTGCCACGAAAGGTAAGGAGAGCGTGCACGGGTTCGCGGGCAGGTGTGGGTGCGGCGGCCAGCGCTTCTTCGACTTTCGCCTTCCGGGCTTCCAGGCTCATACGGTCGATCACACTCGATTCGGGAAGTGTTGCAAGCATACGCTCGAGCGATGTCTTTTCCGCGAGTAACTGATGTCTCTCCTGTATATTCATCGAGTATCTCCTTCCGCAACCGCGTTCCGGAGCTCGGCGACCGCTGTCGCGTCGTCGGTTGCCGCAAGATCAATGTGCAGATACCCCTTCCATTGACCATTACGCCGATGTGACCAAAGGCTATACCAATATGCGGAACGCTGGACCAGATATTCCGGTGGGTTGTCGTTCAAAGGAACGAAATAGGCGTCCATATGAAAGCGGGTCTTCGTGTCTGCATGGTTGAATAGGTCCGGATGTGCCGAAGCGAAACTCTGCTGGGTCTGTCCCTGTGGCAGATGAAAGAAGGTAACCACGTCCATATCTGCGGGAGCACGGTTCTCGATCTTCTCTACATCTTCCAGGAAACTCCCGTTGACCCACTGAAATCCATCGATTATGCCTGCCGCATGAAGAGCGGCGCGGAAATCAAGGAGCCCTTCCAGAATAGTCTGCCGTTTCTCCGTAGTCCCGAAATGCAGAACAAGATCGGTCAGGCTTACGTTATAGGGCGACCGCTCCGCTGCAGTCGGATCGACCGGATCGTTGGGCGGCAATACTCCTTGAGGATTCCAGTCTGGAATACGAACGGGTGTCACGTGCTGACCTCCTGCATTTGACATTCTTCTGCCGATACAATCATACCTCAAACTCCTCCGGCGCGGGAAAGAGCTGCTGCATCAAGCCGCGTTTGTGTTGTTTGAGAGCGTCGATCTTCGCGGCCTGTGCGGCGATCATCGTGTCGAGGGCGGCGAGGCAGTCGGCGATGCGTTGTTGTTCGTCTATAGAG
>JAQIBO010000045.1 GCA_027859055.1 Spirochaeta sp. | reverse complement strand
GGAAAACAGAATCACTATCAAAAACCAGGCGTCCACGAAGGTTTGGCGCTGGCCCCGCCAGGCGGGCGAGATGGCTTGAAATCGATCGCATGTCATATACCAATTCCCACGCAACGGTTTTCGTTCGTGCTTTCCGAAACATGGAGATCGGGTGTCTATTCGGGATAAGCGCTTCCGGGCCCTTTCTCACACGTGACAGGAGCGCGCCGCATACCGTATGATAACAACTATGGATGAGTCGGCACAGTTCACCGCCCAACTCGAGGAAGCGATCTCCGCCCGAGGCGAGCACATTGCATCTCACGTCACGCCGAAGCTGAAAGAACAGTTTCGATCGATGCGCTCAAGCTTTGAGGCGATCCACAATGTGCTGCGCAAAAAGGGACTCATCAAGGAAGATCCGTATCGCTACGAGGAGCGAATTTCGGAACTCGACATCCCCTCGGATAAGCCCTATCTCGAAAGTGAGCGCGACACAGAACTCAGTGTTCGACTGACCCGGTATCAGTCGCGTCTGGAGTTTCTGACTGACTACTACGACTTCTCCTTTGAAAACCTCAACCTGAAACAGCTCAAAGCACTGGTAAAATTCGTTCAGTACATCAACTGGCGAAATCTTTCCGATACAGCCACCCAGCCGACGACGCGGGGCGTTGCGGAGCAGGCGATAAAGATAAAAAAAGGATCGGAACAGCTCTCGGCGAACATCGTGAAGGACGCCCAGGAGCAGCTCAATCGCATCTCCGGGGAGCTTCAACACAGCCTGAAGGAGCTCACCGCCTATTACCGCGAGTGGTACAAATTGCAGGTACGCCTCAACATCCTCGGGCAGGGCGGCGTCCCAGCGGCACCGCCGCCGGAGCAATACGAGGCCGCCACAAAAAAGGTGCGAGCCGCGTTTCCCGGTGCTCTGCCGGGTCAGCCGTTCGCACGGGAACTGATCCTGGAAATCTTTGCGGAAAACGCCGCAGACGGCCAGGCAACCCGTGAGACGTTACTGAACTCACTCCGGGTACCCGAAGCAGAGACCACAAAAACGCAGAACGGTCAGGAGCTCAAGCCGATCCTCCTCGACGCCGCGCGAGCCCTCGCCGGGACAAGTCGCTCCCTCGAAGAGGCAGCTCGCAAGCTCGAGGACAACGCGCTGGTGCTCGAGAGCCGCAAACTCAATTTTGCGGAAATACTGAAGCAGGTCTGGGACCATATCCGCGGTCGCGATCAGGATGGGCGGGTATATCTCGTGGATTATCTGGATGAGGCGACCAATACCCGCCGTACCGATGAGGTTCAGTTTGAACCGTTTATCGCGACGGTTCGAAAGCGGGCCCGGTTGTACGGAAGCATCATGAGCAAGAACGGGGCTTCGTGGCGCAAACTTCAGGCTTCCGGCGAGGACGCGATTCTGCAGTTTGTGACCAAGGATGCACATGAAGTGCATGTCATGGTGCGCCGTTTTGAGTCGCTGGATACCTATTTCCGCGCAGAGGTGCCGCGCGAGCAACGCTCGCAACTGCGCGGAATTAACGTGGAGACGACCACGATAAAAGATGGCCTGACCCGCGCCCGCAAGAAGGCGCAACAGTACGTCTCAAAGGTCGACGAGCTCAACCAACTGAAAAAGCTCGGAATTGAAACCGGCGAAATGTAAGCGCGGTCGGCCGCAGCGGCCGGCCGCGTCACATGCGTGACGAGCGGAACAGACCGAGAACGTGCAGGTCCCGCGCAACCGCTTCCAGCTCGGTGATACCGTCGGTGAACTGTTGGCGCGTTTCCGGCAGCTCCACATCCACGTAAAACATATAGCGCCACGGCTCACCGTGAATCGGTCGCGACTCGAGCTTCTTCATGTTGAGATCCCGCTCCGCGAGAATCTGCATACACTGGAAGAGCGCACCGGGAGTATCCGGGGTGGAAAACACCACCGTCGCCATGTCGGGGTCGCGTGCCTCCGCATTTTCCTCTCGCGTCAGGATCGCGAAGCGTGTGTAGTTACGCGCGTTGGTCTCGATACTTTCGCGCAGCACTTTCATGCCGTAATAGGCGGCGGTCTGTACGTGCGCGATCGCTGCAAGCGTCCGGTCGCCGGCATCGCGGACCCGGGCGACCGCTCCTGCGGTGTCGTAGAACGGCTGGATCTCCCAGTCATCATGCCTGTCGAGGAAGTCGCGGCACTGCTCAATTCCCGGCCCCTGGGAAATCACCGTTTTGATATCATCGATCGACGCGTCGGGAGTGCCGATCAGGCTGTGTTGAATCCGGATTTGCGTCTCACCGACGATCTGTAGATCCGGGTACTGCAACAAGAGGTCGTAGTTCTCGTGAATCGAGCCCATGAGGGAGTTTTCCAGCGGCAGAATCCCGTAATCCGCCTCACCGGAAAGCACTGACTCAAACACATCCCGAAAGTGGCGTCGCGACATCGCCTCCACCACCTGTTCGTTCAGGTCGAAGTACCGGGTCAGGGCTATCTCACTGTAGGCACCACGGGCACCCTGAAATGCGACGCGCACCGCTTCGGTGTCGGTGGCCGCCGCCGCCGGGTTCCCCGCCGCTGCGGATGGCCCGGGCGCTTCAGATGTCCCCGCGAGGATGTCGGATCCGCTTTCACCGGTCCGGATCAGACGACCAAGCGGCACGATTCGGCGCCGGTGCGGCAGCCGCGCGACTTCACGTCCCACCACCGGTGACATCGCCTCGATGTCCCGCATCAGTTTTTCAAACTGCTCGGGAAAGAGCGTCTGCGGGCCGTCGGACAACGCCTTGTCCGGCTCCGGATGGACCTCGACGATAAGCCCGTCCGCACCGGCGGCAACGCCGGCAAGACCAACCGGGAGAACTTTCTCCCGCAGCCCCGTCGCGTGGCTCGGGTCGACAAAAACGGGCAGGTGGCTGAGTTTTTTGACAACGGGAATTGATGAGATATCGAGGCTGTTGCGCGTATACGTTTCAAAGGTGCGAATACCGCGTTCACAGAGGATGATATCTTCCGCCCCGTGGGCGAGGAGATATTCCGCGGCCATCAGCCACTCTTCTATCGTCGCCGCAAGTCCCCGCTTCAGCATCACCGGGCGGTGCTCAGCGCCAACCGTCTTGAGGAGCTCAAAGTTCTGCATATTGCGCGCGCCGATCTGAAACACATCGACAAGATCGCGCATCACATCCACGTGGTTGGGGCTCACGATTTCGGAGATCACCGGCATGCCGTGGCGTTCGCCGGCTTCCTTCAGGTATTCCAGCCCCTCGCGGCCAAGTCCCTGAAACGCGTACGGCGAGGTCCGAGGTTTGTACGCGCCACCGCGGAGCATGACCGCACCGGAATCCGCCACGATTGCGGCGGTCTCCATGATCTGATCCCGCGATTCCACCGCGCAGGGACCGGCGATCACGACGAGGCGATTCCCCCCCACCTTGACCGGCCCGACCTGAAACACCGAGTCTTCATGCTTGAACTCGCGGGACGCCAGCTTGTACGGTTTCGTGATCGGCACAACCTTCGCGACGCCGGGATGCATTTCGACTTCCCGAAGGTCGATCGGGATGTGACCGACGGCACCGAAGATCGTCTCCGACTCGCCAACAACTTCGCGGACGGTGAAGCCACGCTGTTCAAGAAACGCGCGGAGAGCGGCTTTGCCGTGGTCGGAAATGCCGTGTTCCAGTACAACTACCATAGTGCATTACTGTACCATCAGGTGTTGTGCAGGGGGAACTCTTCAAGAATATATTCCCGGAAACGGTCTTCCAGGCGAACCCGGAACTGGCGCATCCGCTCGACGTAGATGAGCGTTGACTGCGGCGTCCGTCCGGCGCGGACACGGGTCAGGCCGGCGTTATACACCGCCACCGCCTCCCAGTCGCTGCTGGTGTGCTCCATGCACCACGCGAGGTATTCGATACCGTGGTACGTATTGGTGTCGGGATGAAAGAAGTCCTCGGAGGTAAGATCCCGAAACGTCCGGGAGTTGAGCTGAAAGAGGCCCCGGTCGGTGGATGTGGCGTTCTGGTTAATCGCGATCGGCGAGTATCGACTTTCCACCCAGGAGAGGGAAAAGACCAGTGAGAACGAGATATCCGCCCGATTCGCGTGGTAGAGGATCGGCAGGGCGATCTCCGGTGAACCGGCCAGATCCACGAAGAACGCGACGACCGCATCGTGCGTAAGATCTTCCCGGTAAAGTGCGCGCATCGGACTGTCACTGTCGAGAAGGTTGCGTACGTTGGCGTAGCTTCCAGGATCCGCCCGCTCCAGGGTTGCGGTATCCCAGGAAAACGCGAACCCGGGCACATCGGCGTCATTGCCGTCATTGCCGTCGGTGACCGACGGTGTTGTGGTACTGCACCCCAGTACGGCTACACCCGCAAGGAGCACGAGAAATCGATTTATCATGTTGTCGTTCGCCTCTCCTGAGTACGGACGAACACCGCGTGACCGTTGAGATTTGCGACCGTAACAGCGTCGGTTCGCTCCCTCAACTCGTGAACCAGAGATGTCACACCCTCGCAGCCGTAAAAACCGTAGTCGTCAAACACAATGATCCCCCCAGGGGGGACGCGGGGCCACACCCAATCAAACACGCCTTTCGCTGAATCGTATACGTCGACATCTATGTGGCAAAAGGCGATTGCTCTGTCGGACACGCGGTGCGCCGTGTCGTCAGGGAATATTCCCTTCAGTAGATTGAAATTTCGCAGTGGCAGACTATGGAGAAATGCCTGAACGGTGTCAAGTGCCGTATCCGCGTGCTCCCCGCCGGAATAATACGGATCTCGCGGTCCCGCCTTGGCCACACCGGTAAATGTATCGGCGATAAGCAATTCCCGGTCCAGCCCGACAGCGGCGGCACGCCAGCCCAGCAGCGCCGCGCTCCCACCGCGCCACGTGCCGACCTCCAGAATCGATCCGGCTACCGGAGCGACCTGCGGAATCAGCTCCCAGAGCTCGTACAACCGCGACTGATCGAGAAGCGTATGTTCCTTCACCTGCGTCCATGCGCGAAGAAAGGTGCTGTCGCCGGTCCACGGCCGGTAGTCCGCAGAGGGCGCACTGTCGCTGTATCCGGGAGGATACACACGGACCGGGCTGATTTGTCTCCCCATGAGTCTAATGTAATACACGGCAGGGGCTATCACCAAGTCGCGGTGAGCTCCTGGAACCCTGCGCCTTGTCAATTCGCGATCACTTGTCAATTCACGGTCAATAGGTAGGATGTGAGGATATGCTCGATGGAATCGGCTTTGGAACGTGGGCCCTCGGAGGGACCGATTGGGGACCGATCTCCGCACGGGACGCACGCCGCCTGCTTGAAACGGCCCGGGGTCTCGGGTTCCGCCACTTTGATACCGCCGAATCGTACGGCAACGGACGGGCGGAGCAGCTCGTCGGTCAGACGTTTCGGGCCGCGTTCAAAACGGACCGGGATCAGTTCTTTATCGCCAGTAAATCGGTGGTTCGTGATCCCCGCTCTCAGGGCGTTCACCTGGAACGCTCGTTACGCCGCTGTGGATGCGAGTATTTCGACCGCTACTACATTCACTGGCCCCGAGAGGGTATCAGTCTTCCCCGCGCGGTCGAAACGCTCGACCGGTACCGCCGTGCCGGATCTATCGGTGAGATTGGACTCAGCAACGTCTCCGTTGCGGAATACCGGGCCGCCGCCGCCGTGGCTCCAGTCGCCGCGGTGCAGTTCGGGTATAACGCCCTGTGGCGCGTTCCGGAGCGGCAGGGTCTCACTACGCTCGACGGGGCCCGCCGTGTCGCCTACAGCGCCCTTGCTCAGGGGCTTCTCGCGCGGCGGTTTGCGACAGACCCCCGGTGGGATTCGGCAGACGATCGCCCGCGCACGCCGCTTTTCTCGGAACCGCTGTGGGACACGGTCCGGCGGTTCAACGGTGACTACCTCTCGTTGTGCGCAGAATACGGCGTCCACCCCGCCGCCGCCGCTCTGGGGTGGCTTCGTGGTGGCACGGGCCGGGTTGACGAGGCGCTCGTCGGCGGCCGTACACCGGACCACCTCACCGCGCTGGTTTCCGGTATGTGGGCCCTTGCCGCTTCGGAGGAGCTCCGCACCGCGGTGGACCAGGCGATAACGGCGCTCTCAGACGCGATCCAGCCCGTCCTTCCCGATTTGCCTAATATGTTCGGATATGTGCCGAGACCTTGTCGGAACTGCTGATCTTGAGTATATCCAGAGAATGAAGCGTACGTTTCTCGTTATTGCAAGCGCAGTGCTCCTGGTATCGTTCCTCCCGATCGCCCTGGTTGCCCAGGATTCCGGTGACGACCGCGGCGAATCAGAGCGCCCGGAACGCTCCGCCGGGGTGGACGATTTTGTGGTTTCCTTCCTCTCCGGAGGCATCCAGCTCAACCCGGTGCTCAGTTACACCTCCAGTGAGGCACAGATATACAGCGGGATATACGAAGGTCTGGTAAGCTATCACCCGTTGACGATGGAGCCGGTACCCGCGGTTGCCCGGGAGTGGGATGTCAGCGAGGACGGGCGGGTGTATACATTCACGCTCCGCTCCGACGCCCGGTATACCAACGGCGACCCCGTTACCGCGACAGATTTTCGGGAAACCTGGTTACAGGTTATCGACCCTGACACCGACGCGGCGTACAATTTTCTCTTTGATATCATCGAAGGCGTCCGGGAATACCGATCAGGGCGCTCCGCAGACTCCGATGACGTCGGTATTCGCGTCGTCGATGAACGCACGCTTGAGGTGTCACTGCGGCGGCCGGCGAGCCATTTTTTGCGCATCCTCGCCCATCACGCGTTTGTTCCGCTCCACCCGCAGATGCGCCGGACTCGTAATTGGGAATCTGCTGATATTATCGGGAACGGGCCGTATCGTGTGGCCCGCCGTTCGGAAGACGAGATCGTGCTCCGGAAGTCGCGGGAGTACTGGGCCGCCGACGAGGTTGTGATTCCACAGATCCGGATTCTGCTCACCGAGGAAGGTGAAGCCGACAGCGTCACCGATCGGTTCAACCGGGGTGAGATCGACTGGGTTACCGGCGGGATGAGCCTGTCGGAGGTGCAGTTTCCCGAGATGATCGTGCTGAACCCGCTGTTTGCGACGACGTACTATTTTCTCCGGGCCGACGTGGAACCGTTCTCCGATCACCGGGTGCGCCGTGCGCTCGCACTCCTGCTTCCGTGGGAGGCGATCCGCAGCAGCGATATTCACCTCTCACCGGCCACGACGCTGGTTCCGATGATACCGTACTATCCGGACGTATCGGGCATCGTCGAACCCGACGTGGATGAGGCGCTGGCGTTACTCGACGAGGCGGGGTACGCTCGCGGCGTTCGCATTCCGGTGATCCGGATCAGCATACCCCAGGGGGAAGAGTCATCCCGGGTGGCATCGCTGATGAAAGAGGCGTGGGAAGAGCACCTTGAGGTCTCCGTGGACATAACGGTCACACCGTACCCGGCGTACTTTGACGCCCTCAGCGGAAGCGACTTCACCGTCGGCACCGTAAGCTGGATCGGTGATTTCGCCGATCCCCTCACCTTTTTGCAGATGTGGATCAGCGACAGCAACGTGAACGATGCGGGCTTCGCCAACCAGCGGTACGACACGTTGATCGATGATTCGATGCAGGAACGCGGTGAAGACCGGTATGAGCTCCTGGGCAGGGCGGAAGAGATCCTGTTGCAGACGGGTACGGTCCTGCCGATCAGCCACTCTCCGTCGCTCAACCTGATAGATCTCAAGGCTGTTGACGGCTGGTTTCCCAACCCGCTGGATGTTCACCCGTTCCGCTACCTGCGCTTCAGCGAGCAAGACCCGATTCCGGGAGTGATCCGTTACGAGTCGGGGCGGTCCGACCCGTCGGACCGTCGACGCCAACGGGTAATCCACCGGGACAACATACGTTCCAACTGACGCTGCCGGTTGACGCCGATCACAAGCAGAACCGCAGCGAAACCAAGAAGAACCGCCGCCGGTACCAATCCCTGCTGCGCCGCGGTGGCCCCGATAACCGCGCTCCCGACGATTCCCGGCAGACGCCCGATCGTGGAAAAGGCGATAAACGGTCCGAATCGCATTCCCGCAGCGCCCGCGACGTAACACAGGATATCTTTGGGGATCCCCGGAATGACAAAGAGCAGAAAGAACCCGATCTGCGCTCCACGTCGTCCCGTTGTTTCCTCGATCCGTTTGAGCGGGCCGCTCGGCGTGACCGATTCCACAAACCGACGGCCAAGGGCGCGTCCGATCCAGTAGTTGAACACGCTGCCGATGAGAATCCCCAGCACCGAGAGGGCCGCTCCGGGTACCACGCCAAACAGATACCCCGCGGCGATCTGCACCACCTCTCCCGGGATGATGAACACGATAACCTGAAGCACCTGAAGGGCAACAAGCGCCGGTGCCGGGCCAACGCTGGTCGCCGCCAGGGCACGTTCCAACGCGATATCCGAGGCAAGCAGCGATTCCAACGGTTCGCGAAATACGACCGCTCCGGCAAGCAGAACGAGAATAAACAGGGGAAAGCCGATGCGATTACCTATCTTTGACCAGTCCATAGAAGTTTCGGTATACTGCAAAGAATGAGCAGTAGTGCCAAGGGGAAACATACGACCTTCAAAAAATCGCAGCAAGTTGTCTATCCGCTTCAAGGGGTGGGCCAGGTAAAGGAAATCCTGGAGATGGATTTCAAGGGTGAAAAGACGTTGTATTACGTCATCTACCTTCCCGTCTCCGACATGACCGTCAAAATCCCGGTCGACCGGGCCGAGGAACACGGAATTCGGGCTATCGTGCCGAAAGAGGAGGCGGAATCGGCGTTGGATCTCTTCTCGCAGGAGTTTGAACCGGTCTCCGCCGACTGGAAGATGCGATACCAGATGAATCTTGATCTTCTGAAAAAGGGCTCGATCCACGATATCGCCTCAGTCGTCAGAACGCTGTATACGCGTAAAAAGGTCAAGGAGCTTCCGATCATGGAACGGAAGCTGTATGACAGTGCGCTCCAGCTCCTGGTGGATGAGGTCTCTTTCTCACTTGGAATCAAGACCAAAGAGGTGGAAGAACTGGTATTCAGCAAGCTGGAAGTGGACGCCGGGGAAGAGGACGAGACCGACGACATCATCCCCGACGATGAGGACATCGAAGACGACGAGTAGTGATCCGTGGAGCGGGGTGTTCCACCGGATCACCGCGGCGATCGGTGAGGACTACACCGCGAGTGTGAACCGCGTCGCCGCATCAACCGCGGCGACGGATCCGTTTCGCATCCTGATTTCCACCATTATCAGTCTTCGCACGCGAGATGAAGTTACCTTTGCCGCAAGTGACCGTCTGTTTGCCCGCGCGGATACGCCGGCAACGATGGGAACGCTGGATACCGCAGAGATACAACGGCTCGTCTACCCTGCCGGATTTTACCGGAACAAGGCGCGTCAGATTTCAGAGATCTGTACGATTCTTACAGCCCGGTACGCCGGCGTCGTGCCGGCAACCAGGGAAGAGCTGACCGCGTTTCCCGGGGTGGGCCGAAAGACTGCCAATCTCGTTCTCGGCCTCGGTTTCGGCGTACCGGCTATCTGCGTTGATATTCATGTCCACCGAATCGCCAACCGCCTTGGATGGACCTCAACAACGACGCCGGAACAGAGTGAGTACGCCCTCATGGAGATCGTACCGCGCATGTATTGGATTCCGATGAACCAATGGCTGGTCGGGTTTGGCCAGCGCGTCTGCACTCCCCGGAGCCCGCGGTGTTCCGCGTGCCCGTTTACGGCGGAATGCCCAAAACGGGGAGTCACCACGACGCGCTAAGCCGGCGGCCGACGCCGCCTGCTACCCTACTCTTCCCGGATCAACAGCGTCCGGCTGTCCAGATGCAAATGAAGATCTTCGGTGCGGTACTTGTCGTGATCCTTAATCAGTTGCAGCTTGAGATGGTCCTCCTCAGGAGCGAGCGTGATAACCACCGCAATCTCGCCGATAAACGTCTTCAGCACGTGGGGAATCCCGTTCTCGTCATCCTGGGGGTCTTCCCGGCGCGTCGAAGCGCTGAACCAGATCGTCAGACCGTGTTCTCCTGCAAACGTCCGCAGCATCTGTAGCGTTTCCAGTTCACCTTTCGCGAAGTCGTACCCGTCGACCACGACCACATCCGCTTGAAACTGGCCATCGTCGACCAAGGCGGTAAGACTGCGGAGCAACTGCTCCCGCGTCACGCCGTCCTGGTTGAAGTTCATGATCACGCGGTTCTTGATCAGCTGGTCGTGCACGTCCATCGCGCCCTCAAGAGAGCGCTTTTTGGCGATTTCCCCAAATATGTCTTCGTACCAACTGATAATATGATCCGTACGCCCGGAGAATGAGACGTGAATAACGTGTTTTTCCTGAAACAGTTGGTCTGTTGCGATGTGCACAAGACACGCGGTTTTGCCGGTGCCCTTTCGTGCCGCAATAACTCCAATGTTTCCCGTCCCAACCCCTCCGTGTATCGATTTTTCCAACAGCCGGAGGGGACTGCGCTCGATCAGTTCTTGTTTCACCATGCCGCCATTCTCCCTTACTTGTTACCTTCCTGCTTACTCTTCAGGTACTTTTCGCGAAGCTCCTCTGCAATACTCTGAGGCACTTTTCCGTATTTCGCAAATTCCATGGAGTACTCCGCCTTTCCCTGTGTCAGCGAGCGCAACACCGTCGAGAATCCGAACATTTCGGCCAGTGGTACTTCCGCCTCAACGACACTGAACAGTCCATCTTCATTGGAAGCGATGATCACACCGCGGCGCTGGTTCAACGTCGCGAAGATATTGCCCTGAAACTCCGTCGGCCCCTCGACAACAACTTTCATGATCGGCTCCAGCGCAATCGGCTTCGCCTTGTCGTAGGTCGCGCGGAACGCGCCGAGGCCCGCTGTCTGGAACGCCTGGTCAGAGGAGTCGACCGGGTGGGTCGAACCGTCGTTGACCAGGGCGCGAACGCCGACAACGGGAGACCCGATGTATGTCCCCTGCTCCATTGCAATCTGGATTCCCTTGTCAACCGAGGGGACATATTCCTGGGGAATGACGCCACCTTTGATCTGGTTCACGAACTCGTAGTTGCTCTCATCATTCGGCTCAATGTATCCGGCAACGCGTCCGAACTGGCCGCTACCACCGGTCTGCTTTTTGTGGGTGTAGTTGAACTCCGCCCGCTGACTGATCGTTTCGCGTTAGGCCACCTGGTGCCGTCCCGTTTCGACTTCCGCCTTGTACTCACGCTTCATCCGTTCGACGTACACCTCGAGGTGCAGCTCGCCCATGCCCTGAATGATCGTCTCGTTGCTTTCGTCGTCCACGTGACTCCGAAAGGTGGGGTCTTCTTTCACGAAGCGCCCGATCGCTTTCCCCATCCGGTCCGCCGCGGCCTTGTCTTTCGGCTTGATCGCCAGCGAGATGACCGGGTTGGGCACGTACATGGAGGTCATCGAAACGTTGATATCCGGGTGACAAAACGTGTCTCCCGAAGCGCAGTCGATACCAAAGAGGGCGACGATATCTCCGCTGCCCGCTTCGGTGATGTCTTCCATGTGGTTTGCATGCATTCGTATCAGGCGTCCGACCTTGAACTTCTTCTTGGTGCGGACGTTGTACAGATCCGATCCCTTTTTCACCATACCCTGGTAGACACGGATATAGGTCAGCTGCCCGTATTGTCCGTCCTCCAGCTTGAACGCGAGGGCGATCGCCGGCTTTTCATCGTCGGAGACCGTAATGTACTCAGACTCATCCTTTTCGATATCCACCGCTTTGTTGGTAATATCCAGGGGTGACGGCAGGTACTTGATTACCGCGTTCAGCAGCGTCTGCACGCCCTTGTTCTTGTAGGCGCTCCCCACGTAGACCGGGCACAGCTCGTTGGCGATAACCGCCTTGCGAATCGCCGTATCGATCTGTTCTTCCGAGGCGGTCCCTTCCAAAGCAGCTTCCATCAGTTCCTCGTCGAACATCGAAACCGCGTCAAGCAGTTTTTCCCGGTGTTCTTCAGCCTGTTCGGCAAGGTCTGCAGGGATTTCGTCTTCCCGGAGCACATCTCCAAAGTCGCCTTCGAAATAGATTGCTTTCATCTTGACGAGATCGACGATACCAACGTGCTTGTCCTCAAGGCCGATCGGGAGCTGCGCCATAACCGCGTTCAGCCCCAGTTTGTCCTCAAGCTGTTGGCGCACCTTCAGCGGCTCGGCGCCGGTTCGGTCGCACTTATTCACAAACGCCAGACGGGGCACCGCGTACCGCTTCAACTGCCGGTCAACGGTGATCGACTGTGACTGCACGCCCGCAACGGAGTCGAGGATCAGAATTGCGCCATCCAGCACGCGTAACGCACGTTCCACTTCAATTGTGAAGTCAACGTGCCCCGGCGTGTCGATAATGTTGATCGGATGGTCTTTCCACGTCACATTCGTCGCGGCGGACTGGATCGTTATTCCTCGCTCGCGCTCAAGTTCCATCGAATCCATCGTCGCGCCAACGCCATCCTTGCCCCGTACCTCGTGGATAGCGTGAATTTTCTCGGAATAGAACAGAATCCGTTCCGTTAATGTGGTTTTGCCACTGTCAATGTGCGCAGATATACCAATATTACGCATTTTTGCCAGTTTTTCGCTCATTATTACTCTTCCCTTAATGAAATTTCCTGTATGTCTCGTGTGCGTGGGCCACTATATAGAGGAGTCAGGTTTCATTCAAGACCGCTGTGCCGCGGCCAGTTTTTATTCGTAGTCGTTAAAGAAAAGCGCGTAGATCGCCTGCACGTGCTTCCCGTGCAATTGCGGCTCTCCCTCCGGGAGGCTCTCGTTGACTTTCGTCCGTGCCTCGTCGGCGGTAAGCTCGGGATCGTCGTTCCGAAGTTCCACGACAGCGCCAATCGTCTCCGCGGGAACTCCCTTGAGACTTCCAAACAGGTTGCGACTTGCCATCACAACCGCACCATCGCGAAGCTTGGCAAACTGATCCGCAAGAGTCAGCGTTTCCGCAACGACGTTTTCAAGGGCGGCCGTTGTTTCTTCACTGACGCGGTCGACCTCCAACTGGAGTTCAGCCATCGCAGCTTCACCACGGGAGACCTGCTCCCGCAGTTCCCGCGCGCCGGAACGTCGCAGCTGATCAAGATCCGCTGCCATGCGCGTCGCCAGCGCGGTGTCTGCGGCGCGCAGCTCACGATTTTCCACTTCGAGGGTATCGACAATGCGTTGTAGCTCGGCGATCTGTTGCGCCAGAAACTGGGGATCCGAACTCTGAATGTATGCAGCAGGGTTCTCCACCGCCCGTTCGAGCCGCGTCAGAAACTGTTCCTCCGTCAGGAACGCGCCGTTTATCCGCACGGCAAGGTTCTCCACAAGCATGCGAAAGTCAAACTCCGGCGCCTGGTCATACATAAACTGCATCCCCGACGGCATATACCGGGCGTATCTCTTTCCGTTTATTTCGAACCGCTCCGGGACGACGACCGCTGTCCCGCGATCATCATCGAAGACGATACGCATTCGTTCAACGGTCAGACCGTCAAGCGCGTAGACGATGTCCGTCAGTGCATGTATTGCCGCCAGGCGTTCGTCGTTTACCGGGCCGATCATCGTGACCGAAAAACGTTCACCGTCGTCCGTGGCAAGATCATACACCGGTAGGCCACCCTGGGTTCGCGATCGAATCACGCCAAAGCCCTCGCGCTCGAACGTCGCAGCCGTATCCGACCCTCCGCTCTGTGCTCCTACGGTAACCGCAACAAAAACCGTCAAAAGAATGGCGTACAGCGTTTTATTGGACATATCTTATCTCCTGCATCTACTACTGCGCCTCGACGAGGATCTTGTCAAACGGTCGGAGGTCCATCTCGCCGACTGTTTCCACAAGTTCAGCCACCATACGGCCGTCTCGCCGGACAAACCGGACGGATCCGATAAACTCGTCATCGCGGCGGAACACGTACCCGAGCGCTCCCTCGCGAACGGTTCGGATCCGGGAGACATAGACAACGATCTCATCAGGATTCCGCGGATCGAGAATATACCCGGTCTCGCCGTTGAAACGTGTCAGCTCTTCAAGGGCAAACAAGAGCTGATCAAGCTCCGCCCGCTGTTCGTCAATTGTGTTATTCCGCGCCGCGATGATCGTATCCCGATCGATTACTGAATCGCGCAGCCCGGTCCACAGCCGCTCGTACCGCCGGATCAAGTCGTAGGAACGCTGTTCCAGCTGTCCGATCGCCGGCGCTACCGACCCTTCGTAGGGGATTTCACCGAGGCGAGCGATAATACTGAGCAACTCCTCGTACCGTTGCTGCAACGTCGCATATTCGGTTCTGTTGGCGACGCCTTCCGCGCCGAGAAGCGGGGAATACGGAGCGATCGCCGCCGCCGGGTCGTCAGGCGTCGGAAGCTCCCGATCCAGCAGACCGAGGAGGCTGCCCTCGGTGAACTGTGGGTTGTACCGCGCAAACATCTCGTTCAGCGCCTGTCGGTGTTGCCGCTGAAGAGCCGCAATTTCGTTCGCGTGACTTTGGCGAATCTGTCGTTCAAAGTCTTCCTGAAACTGCTCAAGCCCGGCGATTTCCGATTCGTAGGTTGCGGTGAGGCGTTCAATTTCCGCCTCGTACTGCTCGCGAATCTGCTGTTTCTCCAGCTCGGCGATCTGTTGCTGGTTGTTGAGGACCTCTTCCTGCTCCCGCGCCTGTTCCAACTGGCGGGAATCGTATTGGGCGATCTGTTCCTGAAGCTGTTCGATCTCTTCCTGCAACGTCGCGATGCGCGGTTGATACTCAGCCTGGAGGCTTTCGATCTCCGAGGCCGCTTGCGCCTCAAGCTCCTGGCGGCGGGCGTTCCGTTGCGCCACGGAAAGATTCCGGTCCTCTAACAGTTGCACCGCCCGGTCACGCTCCCGCTCTACTCGTTCGATTGCGTCGGCTAACTCCGTCTCGGTCTGACGCAGCTCACGCTGGACCGCTTCAAGCTCATTCTGGAGGCGTTGCGCTTCGTCGAGGACGTCGCGCAGGTTGACATCGGCAAAATCGTCGATATTGACCTGGATTGAACGACTGGAGGTCTGGATGTACTGCGTTACCGCGACGACGACAAGTGAAAAAACGACGATGAGCCCGAGTATAACGCCAGGGACCATGTAGCTGCGGTTCTTTTTTGTCTTCGCAAATTCCGCCTGCAGATCGTACTGGGCCTGTTTTTCCTGGAACTCTTCGACGATTTCCCGCAAGAAGACCATCTTGCTGCGTTCAACGAGTTCCGTTCCGGGTTTGCGCTTTTCGTCACTCATTTTTCGCTCATCGTCCATACGCCGTTCCAGTCCTCCGGCGCTTCCTTTCCACTGATTCGTTGTGAAAATGTGTCGGAAACCGAGAAGGTACACCGATCAAAATGCTCGTTTGCCGCCGTCCAGTCACCGAGGTAGTACAAATGCAGCCCCTGTTTGTACTCGTCCACATCTTTGCGGAGCTGATCGTCAAACTGCTCGCGTCTGATCGGCCAGAAGATCTTTTTACCCTGGGTCTTGCCCTTGACCTGCACGGAATCCAGTTCCATAAACTCGTATTCGTCGGTATCAACGGAAACCTCATCCTTCACGTATTCTGAAACAACAACGGGTACGCGGTAAAACCGGGTGAGTCCTTCCAGTCGGGATGCACTGTTCACGTTGTCACCGATGACGGTGTTGACCATCCGCTCGTTACTGCCGATGTTTCCGTAGAAAACCTCACCGCCGTCAAGCCCGACTCCCACCTCAAGGAGCACCGCCTTGAACACGTTTTCCTCCGCCTCTGTGAGGTTGCCCCGTTGCTTGAGGATCGTCTCGCGACGGTTGTACATCTCCTTGCGGAGCGACGCGGCGACATCATGGATCTTGTACGCCGCGTGAACCGCCTGCAGGCTTTTGTTGCCGCCCTCGCTCTCGACAGTTCCAAATACCGCGAGCAAAGCATCCCCGATAATTGAACCGATATCGCCGTTATAGCGGTGGATATGGCTTATCGCCTTGTCATAGTGCAGGTTCAAGAGTTTGATAATATCTGTTCCGAGTGTCTCGGTCATAAAGGTGAAGCTCTTGATATCGGTAAAGAGGATTGTCAGATTCCGTTTGGCCCCTTCAAGGCGAATTTCCCGCTCGCGATACGCTTTGGCCGCAACATCCCGGGCGACAAACTTCTTGAAGATGTTCATGAGGTTGTCGATTGTGTTGGAGAGGGAGTTGAAGGCGATTCCGAGGTAGGTCACATCGTCGTTGGGAGCTCCCTCCAGATCCATGAGCTGCAACGTCTGGTCCGCCTGCATGCGCATGATATTGTCGGTAATAACCCGCACAAAACGCAAAATGAAACGCAGCAGGAAAACACCCACGAGAACGAAGACGACGGAAATCCCGATGATTATGATACTGACCTGACGGAAAATGCGCTCCGAGTCGGCGTAGAACTCGCCGAGCTCCTCCGCCCGGATCTGGTATATATCCCAGGCGTCGTTGTATTTGTACACGCCGAAGTAGTCGTACCCCTGAAAATCGAAGTTGATCGTCCCCTCTTCCACGCCGGTTTCCCGCGCCGCAACGATCTCGGACAGCACGTCCATATCGGTGAACCGCTCCACCTCCGCCATCTCTCCGGCCTGGAAAAAGACGTCGCCCTCGGCGGTGACGCCGATAGAGAGAGAACGCCGGCCGCGGTGGTTTCGGACTGCAGATCCCTCGATATTCTCGATAGCACCCTCAAGGTCGGGGTTGAAGTTATAAATCTGGTGTTGATTGCCGGCAAAGACGTGCAACTCTTTCAAATCCTTCACCAGAAGCTGGTTCAGGAGGCCAATCTGCTCGCCGCGATTGAGCATGAGGTTTATATAATTGGTCGTAAAATTTGAGATGAGCAGAAAGACCGTGAAGATCGTCACGATCTTTACAACCAAAGGAGTTACGCGAACACCATTAACTTTGTGTCCAAGAACTTTGGACAACCAATTATACATTAATGAGTAGAGTAATCAGTCGCCGGGAAAATGCCAAGAGGTAATGGTTAAAAACAGATGAAACTGCGTTTACGTCTCTCTCAGATCTATCACTTCAATGATGTGTTTCTCTATTGACGTGAGAAATTCATCTTTGGTCATGTCCGAGACTTTGATGATGCACACCGCGTTGGTCGGTTTGTCTCCCGGCCACGTACCGATAGAGATGATGTTTCCGTTGTGATCGGTGACATCCGACGCCAGTTTTGCCAGCTCTCCCGGTTCCTCGGGGATGCGGAGCGTCGCGCGAATGCCCTTTTCGCGGGTACCGAAAAGGTCGATAAACAGCCGAAAAATATCCGACTCGGTTACGATTCCCACGGGATAGCCGGCGTCATCCACAACGGGCAGGCAGCCGATATCGTTGTCCACCATCTTTCGGGCGGCATCCTCAACCAGATCCTGGGAATGAGTGATAAGGGGATCTTTGGTCATCACTTTCTTGACGGTCAGCTTGGAGAGCAGGCGCGTCATCTCGTACACGTCCAGCGTAGACGCGGGAGAGGGAGAGGCGTAAATGAGGTCTTTTTCGCTGACGATTCCCACCAGTTTTTTGCTGTGCTCGTCTACCACCGGTAAGTGGTGAAGGTGTTCGCGGCGCATGATCTCCTGTGCGTCGGTAACCACGGTATTTGGATGCACGATAAACAGATTTTCGCTCATAATTTTGTGTATTAGCATCGCGGGTGCCTCCTGTATCTATTATACGCCGAGATACGCGTTTTTTACGTCTTCGTTGCTGAGAAGTTTTTCCGCCGTGTCCGCAAGGCTAATACGCCCGTTTTCCATAACGTAGCCGCGGTGCGCCACTTTGAGCGCCTGGTTGGCGTTCTGCTCCACCAGAAAGATCGTGGTGCCGTTTTCACTGTTGATCTGGGCGATAATCTCAAAGATCTGTTGTACGATCAGCGGCGCAAGACCAAGACTCGGTTCATCCAGCAGCAAGAGCTTGGGACGCGCCATCAGCGCCCGGGAGATTGCCAGCATCTGCTGCTCTCCACCGGAGAGGGTCCCGCCCGCCTGGCCGCGGCGCTCTGCAAGAATGGGAAACAGGTTGAAGACGTAGTCCAGGTCGGCGCGAATTTCCGCTTTGTCCTTCCGCAACAGCGCTCCGAGATCGAGGTTCTCCCGCACCGTGAGATGCGGGAAGATACGGCGTCCCTCGGGTACCTGAGAAATACCAAGCGAAACGATGCGATCCGGGTCCATCCCGACGATGGAGGTCCCGTCGAGGGTTATTTCACCGCTTTTCGGTGGCACGACGCCACTGATCGACATGAGCGTGGTCGATTTTCCGGCACCGTTGGCGCCGATCAGCGTGATGATCTCCCCGCGGTTGATAAGCAGGTCGATCCCTTTCAGCGCCTGAATGTTTCCGTAATAGGTCCGGACAGATTTCAGTTCAAGCAATGGCTTCCTCCCCGAGGTACGCTTTAATGACGTCGGGATTGGCTTTCACCTCCCGGGGTGATCCTTCGGCGATAAGCCGACCGTAGTCCATGACGTAAATCCGCTCTGAGAGGGACATGACCAGGTTCATATCGTGTTCGATCAGGAAGATCGAGACATCTTCGGTATCCCGTATTTTTTTGATCAGCCCCTCCAGCTCCTTGGTCTCCTGCGGGTTCATCCCCGCCGCCGGTTCATCCAGGAGGAGCAGAAAAGGATCCGTGGCCAGCGCGCGGGCGATCTCCAGGCGGCGTTGAGCGCCGTACGGCAAATTGCGCGCCAGATCGTTGACGTAGCGCGCCAGCCCCATCCGTTTGAGGACCTCGTAGCTGTCGTAAATGACCCGTTCTTCCTCTTCCCGCGTTTTTCGATCCCGCAGGATCGCGCCGATAATGCCCGCCTTGAGACGGCTGTGCCGGCCGATCATGACGTTTTCAAGAGCGGTCATATTACCGAAGAGGCGGATGTTCTGAAATGTTCGTGCCAGCCCCTGTTCGGCGATACCGCTGGGTTTGTGGCCCTTTATTGAACGCTCCGTTTTACCGGGAGGGATGATGTGAATGTCCCCGTGGGTTGGCGTATACACGCCGGTGACGCAGTTGAAGAAAGTGGTTTTTCCCGCGCCGTTGGGACCGATCAGGGCGATAATCTCGTGCTGCTCCATCGTAATTGTGACGTTGTTGACCGCCCGGAGGCCGCCGAAGTCCATCGTCATCCCGCTTACGTTGAGAATCTGCTGGCTCACGACTCACCTCCCTGCTCCACCGGAAAGGTGTACGCCTTGCGTTTTTTCTGAATCAGGCCGCCGGGGCGAAAGACCATCATGATAACCAGAATGGCACCGAACATGAGCATCCGGTAGTCTGAGAACGCCCGGAGGTACTCAGGTATGAGAATGAGCCCCAACGCCCCGACTATCGCTCCGGGAATGGAGCCCATCCCGCCGAGAACGACGCAGGACAGCACGATGACCGATTGCCACACGGTAAAACTGGCGGGATTGATAAACGTTGTCCGCGAGGCGAAAATCACCCCGCCGATACCCGCCCACAATGAACCGAGGGCAAAGGCGATCACCTTGGTGCGGGTGATATCGATCCCCATCGATTCCGCGGCGATATCGTCTTCACCCATTGCAACCAGGGCGCGGCCGAGGCGGGAGTTTTCAAAGCGCCAGACGACAAAAACCGTCAACACAACCGCCGCAACGATAATGTAGTAGGTGTACGTGGTTGCCGTGGCAAGGTTCATTTCCAGACCGAAAAAGCCGGGGCGCGGAATCCCGCCGATCCCCTGGGGCCCACCGGTGAGGCGCGTTGAGTTGTTGAACACGATGCGAACGATCTCCGCAAATCCGAGTGTCACGATCGCCAGATAATCTCCCCGCAGGCGAAGCACCGGCAACGCCAGCAGGATGCCCGCCACCGTGGCAAAAAGCGCACCGAGCGGCAAAGCGACCCAGACGCCCATTCCGAAGAAGTGGTTGAGAATGCCGTAGGTGTAGGCGCCAACCGCGTAAAACGCGATATATCCGAGGTGCAGCATGCCGCCGAGACCGATAACGATGTTCAGCCCGAGGGCAAGCATCACGTATATCAGGGCGGTTATCATGATGTTGGTCTGGTACAACGACGAGAGCAAAGGAAATATCACGACGATCGCGATGAGAGCGGCGTAGATTCCTTTGCGGTATTTTTCACGCTTCACCACCGCGACAACGGCTGCGAAGCGCGCTTTGAGTCCGTTGGCCTCGCGCGCCGCGGCCCCTTCCGCCGTTTCCTCTCCTCCCACCGTTGTGGGTGCGGCCGCCTTGCCGGGGGCCTTTCGCCGGGCCAAGGCAAAGCGCCACAGGAGGCCGCCGAAAAACGCACCAAACCCCACGATGAGCATATTGTGCCAGCGCCACGTCAGGGTGTTGTCCACCGCGTTAACCTTGATCACCATGATGGGAAAGGTGAGAAAGACAAACCACAGAGCGACGCCGAACGTCCGTTTAATCTCTTTGAATTCCATTTCTGATTCCCCTTCTTACACCTTCTGGACTTCCGGCTTGCCGAGCAGACCGGAGGGCTTGAAGATCAGGATCACAACGAGGATCAAAAACGCGAAGACATCCTCATAGACGCTGGAGAGATACCCCGCCGCGTAGGACTCGGCCATGCCGAGAACGAGGCTGCCGAGGACCGCACCGGGAATGCTGCCGATACCGCCAAGCACCGCGGCAACAAACGCTTTGATACCCGCCACAAAACCGATGTAGAAGTTGATCTGGCCGATAAACGAGCTGATCAGGATTCCGCCGAGGGCGGCGGTAAAACTCCCGATCAGGAACGTCCAGCTGATAACACGGTTCACGTTAATGCCCACCAGCGTCGCCATCGTGCGGTCCTGACTGGTTGCCCGCATCGACTTGCCCATTTTGGTGTATTTGATCAGGAGCGTGAGGATCACCATGACCACCGTAGTGGTGGCAAAGATAAACACCTGCACCGGTGAAACGATTTCTTCAAGCGCAGCGGGTATACGCAATCCCGGAAGCATTGACGGGAAGGGCAGAAAGTTGGATGTCTGAGAGAGCAGAACGTAGTTCTGGAGAAAAAGGGACATCCCGATCGCTCCGATAAGCACCGAAAGGCGCGGTGCTCGTCGCAACGGTTTGTAGGCGAGTTTCTCTACGGTGTAGCCATACGCCGATGAATAGACCAGCGCCACCAGACTTGCCAGGGCCGCGATCGCCGGGACGGGCAGTCCCATGATCGAAAACACGCCGGACATGATCAGGGCGATAAAGGCGCCGATCATGTAGATCTCACCGTGAGCGAAGTTTATGAGTTTGATGATCCCGTAGACCATCGTGTACCCCAGGGCGAGCAGTGCGTAAATGCTTCCCCGCGTGAGCCCACTGAAAAACAGCCGAAAAAAGTATTCTGTGTCCATGTGCGTGTTTCCGCGTAAATAGCCGGCAGGCGGGTGTTACCACCCGCCTGCCGCATGTACGTGAGAGGATTAATCAGAGCTCGACGTAAACGCCGTCCTGAACCTGGTAGATCGCAAATCCGACACCGATAGCATCACCGGCGTCATCAAAGCTGATAGAACCAACCGGGGTATCGACGGATTCACTGCGCAACGCCTCCATCACGGCGTCGGGGTCGGTTGATCCCGCCGCTTCAATCGCGTTCACGATCGCAAGCGCCGCAGAGTAGGCGTTCATGAAGAACGGTCCCGGCTCTTCACCGTATTCCTCAACGTGGGCGTCCCGGGCAGCCTCTGCCACCGGATTGCCGGCGGTATCCCGCGGACCAGTTGCGTACACGCCTTCGGCGCTGTCCCCGGCAACCTCGATAAACGATTCGTCTTTGACGCCGTCACCGGAGACAAACGGAATATCTATTCCCTGGGCGCGCATCTGGCCGACCAGCTTGGACGCCTCGGGATGGTATCCACCGAAGATCACCGCGTCCGCATCGGCGGCTCCGACACGGTTGACGATCGCGCTGTAGTCGACGGCGCCGACGGTCACACCTTCATAGAGGGCGATCTCAACGTCGGGGTAGTTCGCTTCCAGCGACGCCTGGGCAAAGTCCGCCAGGCCTTTTCCGTAGTCGCCACCGTCGTGAAGAATCACAACCGTCTCGGCTCCGAGCTCTTCGGCGACAAACTGCGCCTGCATCTCACCCTGTGCGTCATCCGGCGCGATGGTGCGGAAAAAGGTGGGGTACTCGCCACTCTGGGTCAAACCCGGGTTGGTCGCCGAGGGAGAGATCGTAATGATGTTTTCACCAGTGTAGATCCCCAGCGCTGCGCGGGTTGCCCCGGAACAGATATGACCGATAACGGCTGCAACCTCTTCACCAACAAGCTTGGACGCCGTGTTGGTGGCAACTTCCGGCTGGCACTGGTCGTCCTCTACCACCAGCTCGATCTGGCGGCCCAAGATGCCGCCATCCGCGTTGGCCTGTGCCACGACCAGCTCCGCGGCGTTCACCGTCGGCAGTCCGTAGGACGCGAGGTCTCCGCTGTGCGCACCGGCTACGCCGATCTTAATCGGGCCCGCCTCTTCCTGTGGTTGCTCCGTCGTACCTGCTTCTTCTTCTGGTTGACAGCCGATAAATACCAAAACAACCGCCACTGCCACTATGGCAATGATTGAAAGCCTTTTCTTCATGCATTCCTCCTTGAAAAATATTCGGCATTATGGTGCAGAGCGTCGCTGCAATGCAAGGTCCGCACCAAAACTACTGCATAAATATGCGTTTACAATAAATAGTCCGCAGAACAGATGTTCAGGACAGCCGCGCCTCATCACTTTCCAGTTCGTGACGCCGGATGCGGTGAAACCGATCCACCAGGCCATCGACGGTGAGTTTCTGCTTTTCTTCCCCGCACAGGTCAAGAATCACCTCGCCGGCGTCCATCATAAGGAGGCGATTTCCATAGTCGATCGCGTGCTGCATGTTGTGGGTGATCATCATCGTGGTCAGGCGGTACTCTTCGACGTAACGCCGGGTGAGTTCCAGAACGATCGCGGCGTTTTTGGGGTCCAGGGCGGCGGTATGCTCATCAAGAAGGATAAGCGCCGGCCGGGAAAGGACCATCATCAACAATGTCAGCGCCTGGCGCTGGCCCCCGGAGAGGAGGCGGACGTTGTCCTTCATCCGGTCTTCCAGGCCCATCTTGAGGTCCACCAGCTGGTCCTGAAAGTAGCGGCGCATCTTCCGGTTCAGGCTGATGCGCAGACCACGAAACCCTTTCCGGTAGGCGACCATCATGTTGTCTTCCAGGGTCATATTGCCGGCGGTCCCCAGCATCGGGTCCTGGAAGATGCGCCCGATGTACTGGGCGCGGCGGTATTCCGGTTGTCGCGTCACCTCCGCATCGTTAATGCGGATGCGCCCGGTGCTGGGCGGATACCCACCGGCCACCAGGTTGAAAAGAGTGCTCTTTCCGGCGCCGTTACTGCCGATGACGGTGATAAAGTCACCCTCTTTCACGCTGAGGTCCACCGGACGGAGCGCGCTGACTTCGTTCACCGTTCCCGGATGGAACGTCTTGGAAACCTGTTCCAGGAGAATCATATCGTTCGCTCTCCGTTTTTTGCGGCGCGGATGCTTTTGCGCAGTCGGGCCGACTCGCTGCGTCCGGTGCGGTAGCGGCTGATAATGAGCGAGCCGATAATGAGGAGCCCCGTGAGCAGGCGAAGGTCGTTGGGGGTGAGGTTGATGTAGTAACCGTAGTAGCGGCCGAGGTACATGATGCCGCGATAGATAATTGACCCGAGCAAGACGCGGACGGTCAGTAGCCCGATGCGGCTTGATTTGAGGACGAACTCGCCGATCATCACCGAGGCGAGACCCGCGATGACGATGCTTTGTCCCATGTTGACGTCGGCAAACCCCTGAAACTGGGCGGCAAAGGCGCCGGATATGGCGACGAGGCCGTTGGACAGTCCGACGCCGATCAGCTTCATCCACTCCGGGTTCACGCCCTGGCTGACCACCATTTGCTGGTTGTCGCCCATGGCGCCGAGGGTCAGGCCCAGGTCGGTGTGAAAAAATATGTCCAGCAGAAACTTGATCGCCAGGGCCACCAGCAGAAAAAAGGTAAACACCGCCCATTCCCGGGGCATCACCCCGGCGAGCCGGTCTGTGACCACGCTGAGGATGGTGGGCTCCCGCAGAAGTGGCAGGTTCGCCCTGTTCCCCAGAATCCGGATATTGACCGACCAGAGCATCGTCATGGTGAGAATACCCGCAAGCAGGTTGGGGACTTTGAGTTTGTTGTGAATGGTGGCGGTGACCGCCCCGGCGGCAAGACCCCCGAGAAAGGCTAGAAGCAGCGCCAGGAGCAACGGAACGCCGTTCACGATCGCCGTCGCCATGATCGCGGCGCCCAGCGGAAAGGAGCCGTCCACGGAAAGGTCGGGAAAGTCGAGAATCCGAAAGGTGATAAAAACGCCGAGGGCCATAATGCCGTACAGCAGACCCTCTACGAGTATCGCTTCTACCATGGGTGTTTCCGTCCTGTTCGGCGGTGGATCGGTCCACCGCCGGTAGGGTCTCAGTCTCGAATCTGTCCGTTTTCTATGACGATCGATGCGTCCTGCATGACCGCATCCGGCACGTCAAGGCCGAGTTCGGCGGCAACGTCCAGGTTGATGAGCAGGTCCAGGTCCGACGGATCGGTGAGAAAAAGCGTCGGTATGTCCGCCGGGTCGGTTCCCTCAAGGATATCCGCGATGAGACGGCCGGTTGCACGACCAAACTTGTAGTAGTTGAAGCCGAGCGCCGCCAGGACGCCGCCGTCCTCTGCTGATGTGGTGTCGGCGCTGATAACCGGTACACCCGCCGCCGCGGCGACCTCGGTGAGCGCGGAAATGGCGCTGACCACGGTGTTGTCGGTACTGACGTACAGGACGTCGACGCGGTCTACGATTGACTGGGTTGCCGAGCGAACCTCGCTGGAGTTGACCACGGTGGCCTCAACGAACTCCAGGCCCCGTTGGGCGGCGGTTTCCTGGGCAAGCTCCGCGAGGGCAACCGCGTTGGATTCACCGCTGGCGTATACATGGCCCACCGTTTGGACATCCCCGAGTTGTTCCATGAGGTCAAACTGCGCGGCCACCGGCGCCATGTCGGAGGAACCGGTGACGTTGCCCTCTCCGGAGTCCACTGAAGAGATGAGGCCGGCACCGACCGGATCGGTAACCACGGCGAATACAACGGGAACGTCGGTAATTGCGTTTACCAGTGCCTGCGCAGTGGGGGTGGCGATGCCGACAGCCAGGTCCACGCGGTCGTTCCGGAACTTGCTGGCGATGCTGGCCGCCGTGGAGATATCTCCGTTGGCGTTCTGCAGATCGTAGGTGATGTCGGTGTATCCGAGCTCGGCAAGCTCATCCATGATGCCCTGCTCCACCGCGTCGAGGGCGGGATGGGCGACGATCTTGGAAATTCCGATTGTGGCGGTACCGGGATCCGGGGCGGCAGTGTCATCCTGCTCCGGCGAGCCGGTAGCCCAGGCAGACGCGGCCAGAAATAAGAAAATCGTGATGGGGGTGATCCAACGGCGAACGGTATGCATAGTCGTAGTCCTCCTTAACGGCGTGGAAGGGTAGCGAAAAGGCGGCGACCTGTCTACGCGGGGGGACGGGCGTAAAAAAACGCCGGCGACGGTCGCCGGCGTTGTCATTAATCCGCAAAAGCGCGGTGTTACTATTTCTG
>JAQIBO010000033.1 GCA_027859055.1 Spirochaeta sp. | reverse complement strand
AGGTAAAGTTGCTAGATGAAGAAGAGCACATCCATCGGCACGGTTCCAAAGACCGAAACGGTAGTAACCTGCCCCCAATCATACGCAACCTCTCCCAAGTAGCGGAGCGATATGCCGACGCTAAGTGTCCGCAACACATCCGTTCGGATGAGTGTCAGGGCGAAGAGAAAGTCGTCCCACGCCAACATAAAGGAGTAGATCCCTGCCGCAAAAAGGCCCGGTGTTGCCAGTGGGATCGCGATTCGGAACAGCACCGTAAACCGACCTGCTCCATCTACTCGCGCCGATTCCTCAAGCGAGCGCGGCATCTCATCGAAAAACCCCTTCAACATCCATGTCGCAAACGGCACGACGGACGCGACAAGAGCGAAGATCAACCCGGTGTGGGTATTTAGAATTCCGAGCTGAAGATATAGCGAATAGAGTGCAATCACAATTCCGATGACGGGAAACATTTGTGTCGAAAGGAGCCCAAAAGAAATTAGCACCGCAATCGGCGACGAATACCGGGAAAACGCATAGCCGGCAAGTGTCGCGGAGAAGAGCCCGATGATCGTTGTCATCGCAGCGACGAAAAAATTGTTCCAGAGATACGTGAGAAAGTGAATCGTCGAGAGTACGGCTTCGTAGTGACCGGTATAGATTCCGTCTGGAATCAGGAGCGGTGGCACCCGGTAGATTTCAATATTTGGCTTTACGGACGTTACGAACATCCAGTAGAGCGGAAAGAGCATCACTGCAAGAAAGCTGCCAAGAATCAGATAGAACGCGAAGCGCTGCGGAGCAAGGCTTCGTTGGCCTCCCATTTTGTTCATTCGTACTCCCTAGCGCGAAACACGCGCGTGAATACCACCGAGAAGAGAAGTACGATGGCGAGCCAGATTGCAGCGACCGCGGCACCACGCCCGAAGTTAAGATTGACAAACGACTGTCGATAACTGAGAACCGCTAACGTAGTCGTTCTCTCAATCGGGCCGCCTCCGGTCATAGTCCAGACTAACGGAAACTGGCGGAAGTTCATGATGACGGCCATGAGGATGACCACCCTAATAACGTTTCTGAGCAGTGGCAGCGTGATTGAGAAGAATCGCTGCAGAAAGTTAGCGCCATCGAGCATCGCCGCCTCGTACATCTCTTTCGGAATACCTTGGAGTCCAGCAAGAATGACTACGAACAGAAAAGGAAATTGGCGCCAAAAGGCTGCAAGCATGACTGAGGGCAGCGCCCAGTCAACATTGGCGAGCCATGAAATGGGTTCTTCGATGACACCGAGACTGGTCAGAAGGTAATTAGCGACACCGTACTGCGGCTGAAGGATCCACATCCAAAGCAAGGCCCCGATTACCGTCGGTGTCACCCATGGGAGGAGAGTGATACTGCGAAGCATTCGGCGTCCTGGCAGATCCTGATTAAGTGCAACCGCGACTACGACACCAAGAACGACGAGGGCCGTGACGACACCGAACACGAAGACTGCGGTTACCCGGAGTGCATTCCAGAGCATCCCACTCTCAACAAGATATGTGTAGTTCGCAAACGAGTTCCATTCCGGCGTTCCCTGTCGGCGGATGAGTGAAAAATCAGTGAAGCTCATCCCAAGCGATTGCATCAGCGGCAGAAAGATCAATACGCCAACGAAGATCGCGGCGGGCGCCATCAGTACCAATCCGAAAAGACCATCGTTTCTCTTCGGCCCCAATAGCCGTTGGAGTTGTAACCTCGATTTCACCGTTATTTCCCCTTATTCTTCTTGTGATCCGGACGTGGGCCGCGGGCAGGAACACCGATCGCCCTCCATGTCAGGAGGGACGATCAGTACGGTTTCGGTCAAAGCTCTCGATCAGCCCACTGACGGAACGCTCGAACTGCCTCTTCCGGAGATTCCCCTCCGACCGTGACGCGCTGCGCCAGCGAAGTTAGTTCCAAGAAAACGTCTGTCATGCGCGGGTGTTTGGGCACCGCGGCAATGGACTCTGCCGCGCTCGCGAGTGGAGCGAGCAATTCAGTCTGCTGCTCAGGCACATCAGACAGCGACGCGCGCGCAACGAGAAACGGGTTGACGTCAAGGTACTCACGAATCTTGTCGCGAGCCGTGGCGAACTCGATGAACTGCGCTGCAAGCTCCGGTTCCGCAGCGTCTGCGGGAATCATCATAAGGTGAGCCTCTAAGGTGCTCTGAGCAGGCGAACTCGCCGTGCCGAGGGGAGGGCGGACTGCAGTGTAGTCCATGGCGTTTTCATTGATCGCCATTACCCCACTCATACCCCACAGCTGATCAAAGTACATTCCCAGCCGTCCGATCGCAAAGAGATTACGGAGGTCTTTGAGATACGCACCCTCAGTGTTGAGGTTCGCCTGATGAATCTCTTGAAGGTAGGCCAATGCACGGAGGTTTTCCTCACTATCGATGATGATGTTACCATCCTCATCCCATACACCACCGCCGAAGCTCATGAGAAAGCTGAAGACCGATGCGCCACTGACGGGAACCGATGAGGTTGCGATGCCGAGGCCATACACCCGGTTTCCATCGGGATCCTGAAGCTCTGCGAGTCGAGAAGCTACTTGCAGGGCTTCCTCGTACGTTTCCGGAGGCGAGGCTGGATCGAGTCCGGCTTCTTCAAACAGATCGGTATTGTAGAACAGGACGAATGGACTGTAGAACCACGGAACCGCGTACAAAGTACCTTCATACCGGAGGTCTTCTCGGATCTCCGGGAAAATGTCTTCGATGTAGGCATTGGAAACAAGCCCTTCCATCGGCTGGAAGAAACCGCTGTTCGCGAAATCACTGAGCCATCCACGAGCAGTTTGAACGACGTCAGGTGGATCGCCCGCCGATGCCTGAATCAGCACCTGCTCACGAAGCTGACCATACGGAAATCCGATCCACTCGATCGTGACGTCCGGATTCGCCGCCTCAAAGTCCGCAGCAAGCTCCTCGAAATACCCTTGGGTACCCGCCTCCTGAATGCTCCACGACGCAATTTTGAGAACGCGCTGTCCGTCCTCCTCTTCTGCTGCACCACCAGCGAATGCCATTGCAACGATGCCCGTAAGAACGAGCGCCATAAGAATACTCAACCGTCTCATACTTCTACCTCCTTGCTTTTTCTTGAAAGGACGCAATCACTGAATGATCCGGAAATCCTTCCAAATATCGTGGGGTGATTTTAGCATAGCAGTAGAACGTTGTAAAGAAAAAAACTCGCAAGTATCGTATAGCGATATTTGCGAGCTGTAATTGAGATGAGATAACATAGATAACGATCAATCAACGCACGAAGTCAGGTGCGCGCCGGTGCTCCCAAGCACCTACCCGCGTGTGCGCCGTGTCCCCTGCTCTGCCATGGAGCGCAAAAGCGCCACCGGATCAGAAGCCTTGGAGAGCAGGACCATCGCCGCGATGATGTAGGGCTTATAACTCGCCTCGCGGTAGGTGGCGTCACGCTGTGCCTCAAAGACATCGGCCGCTACCTCGCCCTGTGCACAACTTACACCAGTTATGTCGGCGGGCAGGCAATGCATGTACAGCGCTGAGTTGGTCTTTTGCATGCGGTCCGCCGTGCATTCCCAGTCGGTGTGACGCGCGTTTTCAGCCAGAGCGTCTTTCTCCAGAGCCGCGAGTCCGGCGGTGTCACGGGCGCGGAGTAGTTCCGTTCGTTTGCCCATGACGTGGAACGGTGCCCAACTCTTGGGATAGACGATGTCTGCATCCGCAAACGCCTCGTCCCTAGAATTACTCTCGGTAAACGCACCGCCGGCCTCCTAGGCAGAGGCGGCCGCCTGCGATTCGATTTCCGGGATGAGATTGTAGCCCTCAGGATAGGCAAGCCGTACATCCATGCCAAAGCGCGTCATGAGACCGATAATGCCCTGCGGAACGGACAGCGGCTTGCCGTAGGAAGGCGAATACGCCCAGGTCATGGCGATCTTCTTCCCGCGCAGCGCCTCAAGTCCACCGTATTCGTTGACCAGATGAAGTAGGTCAGCCATGGACTGCGTGGGATGGTCTCGGTCGCACTGCAGATTGACGATGGACGGCCGCTGTTCCAGAAGCCCCGACTCATGCGCCTGCGTGAGCGACTCCCCCACCTCCACCATGTACTCGTGCCCGGCACCAAGGTACATGTCATCGCGAATACCAATTACTTCGCTGAGAAACGAGATCATCACCGCCGTCTCACGCACCGTTTCACCGTGCGCGATCTGACTCTTGCCCTCGTCAAGATCCTGGACCGCAAGACCAAGCATGTTCACCGCTGAGGCAAAGCTGAAGCGCGTACGGGTACTGTTGTCCCGAAAGAGGGAAACGGCGAGTCCGGAATTAAAAACGCGTGGTGAAATGCCTTCTCTTCGCAGTTGCCTGAGCGCCTCTGCGGCGGCAAGTACGGCGCGTAGCTCGCCTTCTGACTTCTGCCATGTGAGCAGGAAATCCCGCCCCAGAAGTGATGAAAATGGTTGCCCCGCGAGGTTGTCAATCGCGGCTTTGATGTGTGGTGTGATCATACCGTTCAGTATAGCGACCGTCGGCACGACAAGCTATACTGTCTGCATCACACCACCTTCAACATCCAGGAGACTTCCATGATCGATCTGACCCGAAACAACGAGGTTCGCGCACGCAACATTGAGCGTTGCCGGGAACGCGGCGTTATTCTGCCTACCTTTGAACAGATGCGCGATCCGTCGCGGATACCCCAGGAGGTTCAGGATCGGTTGCGGAAGATTGGTTTGTGGGATGTTGATCCAGCCAACCTCTTTCGCATTACGTGGAAGAACGAGCCGATAGACCGCGGCGGCACGTACGGTGGCGTCAATGCGTTTGAAATCCCCTCCTCGATAACCGGCGTTCAAGCACGAATTATTGGCCTCGTTGGTCATTGGTTCCCAACCGGCGCGCATAAGGTAGGCGCAACCTACGGCTGTCTCGCACCGTCACTGGTACGCGGCGGGTTTGATTCGCAGCGCCAGAAGGCGGTCTGGCCGTCAACGGGAAACTACTGCCGCGGCGGCGCCTACAATTCGGCACTTCTTGGGTGTGACTCCGTCGCGATCCTCCCGGAGGGCATGAGCCGTGAACGCTTTGACTGGCTGCGCAATATCGCCGGCGAAGTGATCTCCACCCCGGGTACCGAAAGCAACGTCAAGGAGATTTTTGACGCGTGCCATGAGATTACGCGCACGCGTGGTGAAGAGGTGGTCATCTTCAACCAGTTTGAGGAGCTCGGAAACTACCTGTGGCACTACGAGGTGACTGGCTCTGCGCTGGAAGAGGTTTTGGCGCCACTGGCCGCTGCAGGCATGAACGTTGCCGGATACGTCTCGGCAACCGGAAGTGGTGGCACACTTGCCGCCGGTGACCGGCTCAAGCAGCGCTACCCGCACACCAAGGTCATTGCTGCGGAGGCACTGCAGTGTCCCACGTTGCTGCGCAACGGTTTCGGTGAGCACCGCATTGAGGGCATTGGCGACAAGCACATCCCGTGGATTCACAACGTACGGAACACCGACATGGTCGTGGGTGTGGATGACGCTGACACGATCGACCTCATGCGCGTATTTAATGAGCCGGCTGGGCGCGCCTACCTTGCCCGCATGGGTGTAGATGCTGCGACGATCGATCGGCTCGACAAGCTGGGCATCTCCTGTATTGGGAATCTACTGGCGGCAATCAAGGCGGCAAAATACTGGGAATTGGGTCCGGATGACGTGATTATCACCGTCTTCACCGACTCAATGCAGCTGTACAATTCTCGCATAACCGAGGAACAGGAGCGCAACGGAGCGCTGGACGAGATTGGCGCGGCACGTGCGGTGGCACGCGCGTTGGAAGGTCAGGGAATCGAGAACGCCCTGGAACTAAACTACTACGAACGCCTTCGCGTCCATAACCTGAAGTACTACACGTGGATCGAGCAGCAGGGTCGCTCAAGCGAGGAGCTCAATGCGCAGTGGTACGACCGCTCCTACTGGACGAATGTTCAGGAGAGCGTTCATGAGATCGATGCGATGATCGCGGAGTTTAACGCGGAAGTCGCGGCTGGCTGAGTGCCTCAACCGTCCCGTTGGGTGCGATCGGCAGGCGCGTAGGCCACACCCCCAGCGCGTCATGAATCGCTGAAGCGATCGCCGGCGCGGCTGGATTGAGCGGGACCTCGCCAATACCCTTGGCTCCGTAAGGACCATTGGGGTCGGTCACCTCAACAATGTAACTCTCAAGCTCCGGCGCATCCGAGAATCTTGGCACTCCGATCTGGTTGAGCGTAGCGGTCGTGCGACCGTTGCGCCCCGACTCGTACTTCTCCCGCACCGCGTACCCGTACCCCATTACCGCCGCGCCCTCGGTCTGACCAAGCACATTCTGCGGATGAATGGCACGACCCACGTCCTGAGCGGTGATGAGTTTGCGCACCTTCAGATCGCTGCCGTCGGGGTTCACCTCAATGATCGCAGCCATGGTGGTGAAGCAGTAGGAAAAGTGGATCGGAAATCCGTCGGGTGAGGGGGCTTCAGCGTCATTGATCTCCTCGGGGAGATGGACGGTTTCAGGTGGTCGATAGCGAAACTCGACCCTCACCGGCTCGGGTGAATTCGCCGTGTCCGTCGGTTGGGCGGCGAGCTGCGCGCGTAGTTCTCGCGCTGCACCCGCCACGGCATTGCCACTGATGAACGTCTGGCGTGAGGCGGTGGTCATACCCGCGTCGGGACAGCGATCGGTATCGCTTGAGACGACGCGTACGCGGTCAAACGGGACTTCAAGGACCTCTGCCGCAATCTGCGCCATCGTGGTATCCGAACCCTGCCCCATGTCGGTGGCACCCACATACACGGTATAGGTGCCATCAGGCTCACGCTCCACCGCCGCTGACGCCTCATCCGGTAGTCCCTTCCCGATTCCAACGTTCTTGTAGGCACTCGCAATCCCAATCCCAATCAACGGCGTCGGGGTGTCCGCGTCCGACGCTCCCTCATGCTCCGCCGCTATTGCCTGCCGCTCGCGCTCAATCGCTTCGGCAACGGCCTCCAGCGTCTCCCGGTACCCTACTCCTTCGCCAAGGCGGTGACCGGTAGCCGAGAGCAGACCCGTTGCGAGCGCATTGCGTCGTCGCAGGTCCACCGGATCAATACCGAGTGCGGCGGCGATGCGGTTCATCTGCACCTCCACGGCAAAGCTGATCTGGGTACTGCCAAATCCGCGGAAGGCGCCGGACGGATTGGTGTTTGTGTAGACGCCCAGCGACTCCACGTCGGCATTGGGCACCACGTACGGGCCGCCGGCCATCACCGCCGTACGAAAGACAACTGGCTTGGTGAGCGACAAGTACGCACCGGCGTCGCACACCGTGCGCGTGCGCACCGCGAGAAGGGTACCGTCTGCCCGGACGGCATGGGCGATCTCGATTCGTGCTGCGTGGCGCTTGGTGCTCACGCGTAGCGAGTCTGTCCGGTCGAGGGTAATCCGAACCGGCACACCGATAAGCCAGGTCGCAAGTGCGGCGTGGATCTGAACCGTGGGCTCCTCTTTTCCGCCAAATCCGCCGCCCGCCGGTGTATACACCACACGAACGCGTTCCTCGGGGATAGCAAGTGAGGCGGCGATCATCGAGCGAAACGCCCCAGACCCCTGGTTCGCCGTATAGATGACCAGCCGCTGCGGATGGCCGTTGCCATCGTCGCCTTCGGGGACAGCGAGGCAACTCTCGGGCTCGAGATATGCGTGCTCTACCGGCTGCGTCTCGTAGACGCCCTCAATGACAAGATCGGCAGTCGCGAATGCGTGCTCTGGATCGCCGCGCCGGAACCGAACCGTCTCGGCAGTATTTCCGCCGTCGTGGAGGGCGGATGCGCCGGGCGCAAGTGCCTCGATTGGATCGTGCAATACCGGCAAGGGGTCGGACACCACCGAGATTAGCCGAGCCGCCCGGCGCGCCTCCTCGGGTGAGTGGGCGACAACTACCGCGACCGGTTCGCCGCGCCAGCGGATCTCACGCTCTGCAATCACCGGCTGGTGGGGAACAAAGAGTCCAAATCCGTTACGGCCGGGGATATCGGCGGCGGTAAGGACACGCACAACGCCGGGAGCTTCTTCGGCGGCACTGGTATCGACGGTAGTGAGGTAGGCGTGATCGGCGTCACCAAACGCCAGCGCCCCGTAGAGCGTTCCGGGGGCGCGCTGATCATCGGCAAAGACGGGCGCCCCGGTGACTTTGGCAACGGCGTCTACTCGCAGGACCGAGCTTCCAACGATTGCCCGGTCAGGACGGGAGGCTGCCGCCGGCACAAAGCGAATCGGCGATGCGTCAGACTGCGGCGTTTCTCCGCGCTCAATGGCGGCAGCGCGTGTGACGGCGCGAACAATGCTCGCGTAGCCGGTGCAGCGGCACAGTACAGGATCGAGCGCCGAACGAATCTGCGCTTCGGTTGGATCGGCGTTTTCACGCAGTAGGGCAATCGTACTGAGCACCATCGCCGGGGTACAAAACCCGCACTGGATAGCACCTTGGCCTGTACTGTCAATAGTAGACACGGCCACTT